>PLEQ01000086.1:14869-15108 GCA_003136475.1 Deltaproteobacteria bacterium | reverse complement strand
GGCCAAGAAAATTACCCAACTCATTAAAAATTCAGGCCTAAAAGTTCAGCCAGAAATTCAAGATGACCAAGTGCGAGTTACAGCCAAGAAGATCGACGACTTGCAAGAAGTGATCGCAGCTGTTAAGCAAGCAAATCTCGGTATTCCTTTACAATACATCAATATGAGGCGTTAGCAGCGATGGGATTTAAATGCGGTATTATCGGCCTACCTAATGTCGGCAAGTCGACGATTTTCAA
>PLEQ01000086.1:0-14862 GCA_003136475.1 Deltaproteobacteria bacterium | reverse complement strand
GGTGCCTCTAAAGGCGAGGGGCTGGGGAACAAATTCCTCGGACATATTCGTGAAACTAATGCGCTCGCTCACGTCGTTCGCTGTTTCGACGACTCACAGGTCATTCACGTCGAAGGCAAAATCGATCCCATTCGCGATATTGAAACGATCGAGTCCGAGCTGATATTGGCCGACAACGAGACCGTAGAAAAAGGTTTATTGCGCTACCGTAAGCAAGCACGTGGCCAGAGCAAGGAGCAGTCTGCGATCGTGACCATGTTCGAAGCCTTGAATNNGCATAAAACCGGCGCGTTCGTTTCCGCTCGCGGATTATGTTGCCGATATGCAAGCCGTGGAAAAAGCTTTTCAAGAATTGCATCTGCTCTCAGCCAAGAAAGTTCTCTACGTGTGCAATGTGGAGGAATCGCTCGCCGACGGACTCCAGGATAACGCTTATACAAAGCAAGTTAAGGAGCGTGCGGAAAAAGAAGGAACCGGAGCTGTTCTTATTTCTGGAAAAATTGAGGCAGAGCTCAGCTTACTCGGCGCCGAAGAAAAGAAGGAGATGCTCGCAGCCCTCGGTATGGAAGAGAGTGGGCTCGACCGCTTGGCCCGTAAGGGACACGAGATTTTGGGCCTGATGTGTTATTTTACAGCTGGTGAAAAAGAAGTTCGCGCTTGGACGATTCGGGATNNCGGGATGGTGCCAAAGCCCCCGAGGCGGCAGGCGTGATTCACTCTGACTTTGAAAAAGGCTTCATCTGCGCTGAGGTTTATACTCTGAATGATCTGCGCCAAACCAAGAATAGAGCTCAGCTGAAGGAGAAGGGGCTGATTCGGATCGAAGGTAGGGAATACTTGGTTAAAGACGGAGACATTATGGAGTTCCGCTTCAACGTATAGTGTGAGATGCGACAAGAGAAACGACACAAGGGCTAAGACTGCGATCTCTCACTGNNGATGACGGGCTTGTTCGAGATGATGAGACGGTTTTATTTTAAAGCCCCGCTAGAATTTTTGTCTTTGCGTTCAGCAGAGGGACTAAAGTTAAAAGTAATGTATCTGTGATGCCTGCAAAAAAGTTTTGAGTCTCCTCCCCCTCACGGCCTTCTGCCCACGTGGCTTGAATACTCTCTAGGAAATTTTTAAAACGTCCCGGCCAGGCCTTTTTGGGAGCCGGATAAAGGACCGTCAGGGTCTGCGTTGGAAAAGCTTGTCGCAAAAGTAAAAGTTTGGTCGCTTCGAGAAGTGTGAAAGCCGTAATTTGCAATTGCACCAAAGCTTTCGGCTGGACGCGTGTGCGGAGCATGGTGACCAGGCATTGACGATGGCATTCCGAACGAGTGGGAAGTGCTGAACGCGCGTCGTTCCAATCCAGACCTGCGGTTGGAGAACTTTCGACAGGAACGTAAAGACAGTAGGGATTGCCGGGAGGGATCAGTGAATACACTTTAGCATCGGATGCGAAGTGCCCAAGGTAGCCGTCTTTCCAGGTCTGCTTGTTGAATCCGAATGCCGGGATCAAGAGGGTTTGCTTGGAGCTTGCCGTACTGGGCCGTTCATCAGAACATTCGTAGAAAGTCTCGCTGGTGACGCGCAATTCGAACTGCTCGCGAATTTTTCTCGCAATAGAACTTGGCCATGCAACGCTGCTGATGCGAGTCGAGGGATCGGTGCTTAGCAGTAGATTCGTTTGAATCTTGTTAAAAAAGTAGCTCGCAGTCAAATCTTGGTGGCGACAGCTCACGACGATGCTTGCTGGCTCCGCTGGCAACTCGAGTTCATCGAGGCCCGTTGGTGTGCTGATGATACGGAGAATGACGTTGAGCTTTTCCGCAGGCGGTGCTGGGAAAAGCATTTTTTCTAAACTCACGTATTCCATTTGCCGGCCTTCCTCTAGCTTCAGCGAAATTTTTCCAGAACTCGACGGTGGGTCGCATTTTTCCAGATTTTTTCAAACAGTTTAAGTTCGAGCGCGGGTCGCGTAAGACCATGCGAGGCATAGGTGAGCATTTTTTTCTGAGCGGCGATACTTAATGGTTCCAGAGCACAGATCTTAGAGATCTGCGCTTCGACCATGCTGTCGAGTTCAGCACAGTCGCGCGCAAGACCATGAATGAGTCCCCATTCGTAGGCTTGGTGGGCGGAGATGCGCTGGCTTGTTAGCAGCACGTGTGAGGCTCGACTCTTTCCTAGGCTTTCGACTAAGCGTTTAGCTCCCCCGTAGCCGGTGGTGAGACCAATTTGTAACTGACGCAGATCCAAATAACTTTCTTCGGTGGCAAAACGTAAGTCGCCACACAAGGCAAATTCTACCCCGCCTCCAATTACAGCTCCATGAATTTTCATAAGAACAGGTAGCGGAAGCTCTTCAAGTCGGCGACAGATCCTAGTATATTTTGCCGCGTAAGCTCTGCCCTGCCGCGCATTTTTAGCAGCAAGCTCGCTTAAATCTCCCCCGGCAATCCAAATCGGAGCGGATCCGCTGACGGTTTGTGCCGCTATGGACAGAACTTGCACAGGCGCTTGATTTTTTCCAGAGGAGTGCAAGAATTTTTGCCATTGAGTCTCGAGTTGGTGAAGAGCCGAGTCGAGTTCTAGGGCAAGTTGATCTCCTAAAGCGTTTCTGCACGTGGGACGCGCGATTGTCCACCTCAATACCGAGCCTTCTTGTTCTTGCTTAAGATCCATCTTGCCACTAAGCCTCTTGTGCGATTCGGCTGATTTTAGGCGAAAATTGCATTACAATAAGATAGTGTACGCCTCTCATTGGGTAAAGTTTTACCTAGATATTGAGAAAGTGAAGCGATTGCAAGTTAGGTTAAGACTCTCGTTGTGATTGCGGTGATCGCTAGTGCATGGGCTTCCAACTGGTAGCGGTTGTAGATAGAGCTAAGGTGTGGAAATAGTTGATGAGAGATAGTGACTTTCACTTCAAATCAAATAAGACCTTGCCGCGCCCTAAAAATATTATTTTGGTTGGCCTTACGGGTGGGGGGAAAACTATAATTGGTCAAAGCCTAGCTCAGCAGTTCGGGCTTNNAGAATCGCAAAAAAAAAAAATAGACGTGATTTGTACTGAGAATGGCATCTCTTACTTTCGCGACTTGGAATCTAAAGGGATCGCTGGTTTAGTGCCCATCTGCAATCACGTTATCGCGACAGGCAGTGGCGCTTTACAAAAAGATGAAAACTTCCAATTTCTCAAGGAGATTGGTCTATTTATTTGGATCGATACGCCTCTGACGACCATTGCTTGGCGGCTCTCCCGCAATCTTTCGGAACTGAAGAAACGTCCGCTTTTAGCCGATCTCTCCAGCGAGGGCGATGCTAAGCAACGTTACTTAGGTCTTGTGCAGCGGCTTGAAGCTATGCTTGTGGAAAGGGGGGAGCGTTATAGAGAAGCTGAAGTCGTTTTTCGTGACAGTAGTTCTGCTCCAGAAATTTGTGCACGCCGCATTATCCACTTGATAGGTCTACATCTTAGTGGAAAGAAAAGCCCGAATTGACTTAAGACAGCGCTTGGCAAAGAAACTTATGGATAATGACGCAAAGGGATCTTGTCATGCAAGCCCATGAAATGCTCTTCGACTATTTAGGCAAGTTTGTAAAACTCCCGTTTAAGGGAATTTTANNGATATTCCTCTATCGCTTGGTTGTCCCGCAATTTGCTGCTAGCTCCGAACGTATTAAACCAGCTCCTATTTTTGTTGCGAAAGAAAGCCCGACCCTCCACCCAGACGCTATTAAAGAGATTGTAAGTCGTAATATTTTCAACAAGACGGGAGAGATCCCTAAAGATGAGCTTTTGAAGGAGGAAAAAGCTGCCTATAAGGGGGAAGAGATAGTTAAGTCAGAATTACCATTGAAGCTTGTAGGTGTTATTTATGGGGGGACCCCGTTCGATGGCTTAGCTATGATTGAGAATTTGGAGAGTAAAAAGACGAATAGTTTTTTGGTCGGGGAGAATGTGATTAAAGACTCGGTCTTAATTGAGGTTCACCAGGCTAAAATTATTTTGATGGTGAGCGACCATAAAGAGTTTGTGGAATTGCTAGACAAGCCTATTGCCCGTGGCAAGCGAGCTAAGAAGAAAGGCAAAATAGGGGGCGGCGGCAGTTTCGTCTTAGCTTCTGGAAAGTATTCGGAAGAAGGATTTGAGCGTGACGGCAACTCCATCACGATGTCTGCGGATTATCGACAAAAATTGCTTACCGGCGACTTTGCGAAGGTCTTGCAAGACTCCAAAGCCGAGCCCGTTTACGANNTCGACCGGACTCGGTTTATGAAAAAGGCGGATTTCAGAACGATGATGTCGTTAAGGAAATTAATGGTGTTTCCCTCGTTGACACGGCGCAAGCGATCAAGTTGTTGAACTCACTGCGTGGTGAAAATGACGTTGAGATTGGCATTAATCGTGGCGGGTCGAAAGTTAATGTTCATATTCAGGTAAAATGATGTTTGAAAAGATCCGGGAGCTTNNCTTGATATCCGCGAAACCTGTTTTGAAAAATGATGCATTTATCCCGCGCGTGACTCAAAAAAATCTCCCGAATTATCATGAGATCCGAAAAGCCGTGCTGGAACGCAATATTTTTAACCAAACCGGCGAATATCCCGTCGAGGAGGGTGACGATAAAAAAGAGAAATCCAAGGGGACCTTCGATATGGAAGCGCCCTGCGAAAAGACGACGCTGAAGCTCACCTTACTGGGCATGATTCATTTGGAAGGTGAGAGACGTTCTATCGCCACCATAAAAGAAGACGGTTACGAAACATCTGATGTATACAGCGAAGGTGACTTTGTGATTGGGTCGGATACTGCACAAGTGGTGAAGATTCATCGTAATCAGGTCATTATCAATAACGCAGGACGTAAGGAGTGCCTCGATCTGAAATTGGGCAACCCCAAATATGCTCAAGCACTCGCTGCAGCGGGACCTCAGGAAGTGACGAACGTCGAGTTTGATTCCAAGTATGTCGAAAATGAATTGGGTGAAGGCTTTGGCAAGATTATTCAGGCCGCCCGTCTGGTTCCGAATACCGTCAACAATACGGTCAATGGTTTTAAGATGTTTGCCATTCAACCGGGCAGCTTACTGGATCGCGCAGGTTTTAAAGATAACGATGTCGTGACCCAAGTGAACAGAACCGTCATGGAAGCTGAGCAAGGTTTTGCCTTGTACCAGGCTTTGTTGGAAGAGAAACAGATTAAAGTGAATGTCCTGCGTGATAGCAAGACTCCGAAAACGATTATTATTAAAGTGAAATAGCGATTTGCAGCAAAGCTGAGAGCACCTGACAGCTTATGATGCTGATGTATGGATACGGTACGTTTGTGGGTTGGGAAAGGGAATTTGGCGTTAGATGTTTGGGATGATGAGAGTCTTTTCGTTTAGAGCCTGGCTATTGAATATAGCAGTGGGGGCTGGCGTATTTTCTTATGCACGCAAGGTGGTCGCGGAAGTACCCGTTCCGCAAAAGGACCGCCAGGCTGAAACGTCGACGGACGCTTTAGTTTCGATCGATTTTCAGGAAGCGATCGAGCTGAAGGATTTGATCCCGCTGATTGCGAAATGGACGAACAAAAATGTTATCGTCGACAGTCGTGCGACTGGCAAAATACAGATTCTTGCACCCCGTAAAGTCACAAGATATGAAGCTTACCAAGCCTTTCTCTCGGCGATTGACTCCTTAAATTTGAGCGTACTGGAAACCGGGCAGATCATTAAAATTCTTCCCAAACGCGAAGTGTTGAACGCCAGTCCTCTGATCTATGATGCAAGGCGTGTGAACTACTCCGATCGCGTTTATACACAAATCTTTCCTTTGAAATATGCCAGTGCGGAACTCGCCCGTAATACGGTCGCGAAACTTATCACATCGACTTCACTGGTCATTTATCAACCGACGAATGTTCTCATCCTCACCGAGACGGGCGTCAATCTTAAAAGAATCAGCCAGCTTCTTGAAATCATTGACCAGGCGACAGGTCAAGAGTTGAACTACGAAGTGATCCGTCTGCGCCATACGCAGGCACGCGAGGCGATCAAAACCGTCGGGGATCTGTTCAATAGCAAAGGGCGCAATGGCGAGTCCTTGAAAGTAATACTCGACGAACCCGCAAACAGTATAGTGATTGCGGGTCCGAAAGGGGCCATTGTAAGAGCTCGACAGTTTTTCGACTTGATGGATAAGGCCCCACCGTTTGGCGAAGTTTCAGCTAGTAAAATCTATGTTCGACCCATGCAGTTTGCCGATGCCAAGAAAGTTGCAGCGCTTTTGATGTCGCTCGCGCCGACAGGTCCCAGGACTCTTTCTAATCAGAAGGGAGATAGCTTACAAATTACCGCAGATGAGCCCACCAATTCCCTGCTCGTGAGTGGTAGCTTGGCAGCTTACAAAAGCATTGCGGGGGTCATTCGTCGCCTTGACCGCGATGAGCCACAAATTTTTATCGATGTCGATGTCATCAATATTTCAGAAAAGAACAATTTGAGTTTTTTGCCGAGCTTGCTGGGAGGCTATACCGAAAGTAACGGACAGGGCACGAAAACGATCGTGGGCTACGAAGCTTCGAAAATGATTCCGCTTATTGTTGCGCAGGCGAATACAGGCGCTGTCACTAGCGATGCAGCCGCTGCAGCATCGGCGTTTGCCCAGGATTTGACGGTCGGTGTGTTTCCCGGACAAAAGGTGGTTTTACCGGGAGTGGGATCGGTACTACCCGGGATGCTTTTAACAATGATGAAAAATGATGAGCACGGGCGTACGCTCTCCTCTCCGAAGTTATTGACGACGAACAACCAGGAAGCTAATTTCACAGTTGGTCAGACCTATATTTACCTGACCAAATCCGCCGATGACATGGGTATTATCACCGAGACCCCGCAAAAAGAGAGCACCGAACTTTCTTTGAAGTTAAAGCCGTCCTTGAGTAGCACTGAGTACCTCAGTCTCGAAATCGAACTGAATGCCAATACGATTGCGGCGTTTACGGAAGATAACATCCCCATAATCGCAAAGAAGAAAGCGCGACAATTGGTCAATTTGAAAAATGGTCAAACTATTCTANNCGATTCACCAGTGAGAAGACGGTTCCCCTAATTGGAAGCATACCAGTGATTGGCTGGTTCTTGCACAGTCAGCAGGTAGAAAATGTTGCTGACTATGTGGTTGTCTTTTTGACGACTCACATTGTTCGGGGGGCTAACGACTTGCAGACTATATACGAGAAGCGTTTCAAGGAATTCGATCCTCGTAAGCCAAGGATGGTGCTGGAGTCAGAGGTCGTAGATCAAAAGAAACGGGGATAGATAAGACTATCTTCGGGACAGGGAGGTTTGAAGAATGAAGGGCATTTTAAATTGGTTTGTATTCGCTTCGATGTGTTTGGGCATCGCAGCTTTGCCTACTCCTCTCTTCAGCCAAGATGAAGACGATGGCGAGCCAGCGATAGCGGCGTCGTCCGTTGGCGAGTCTAGTAAAGATAGTACCGAGCCCAAAGAGGTGGCTGATCCCGATGAGGAGCCACTCAAGGAAATGTTGGGTGCTCCGCAAACTCCGGATACGAAGACGGAGCAAGCGCCAGCGGGGTCCTCCCGCGGAGCGAGTGCACCGACCTCAAAAGCCAGCAGTTCGTCAGCTTCGACGCCTTCGAATAAGGGTTTGGGTTTGGCCAAGTCACCGCTTAGCGGAAGCACGGCTTCCAAAAAACCCATCGCCCCTGTGAAAGCAAGCGCAAGCGCCGCAGCGGATGCGGACGATGAGCCAGGGAAAGGAGCGGCAGCGATTCCTGCAGGTCAAGAATTGGTGAATATGGAATTTCCGGAAATGACGGATATTCAGGATATTATCAAGGCTGTCGCAGTTTGGACGGGTAAGAACGTTATTTTGGATCGCAATGTCACGGGGAAAGTTCAAATCATTTCACCGAAGAAGGTCACGAAAGAAGAAGCCTATCAGGCCTTCCTGTCTGCCTTAAATATTTTGGAACTCACGACCGTCGAGACCGGTAAAGTGATCAAAATCATGAAGGTGCGCAATGCCATTCGTGACAATTTAAAGACCTATATGNNTTATTGCGTACGAACCGACCAACACCTTGATCGTGAGCGACAGCGGGTACAAAGTACGCCGCATTTTGGAAATTATCGAACTTCTGGATGTGCAGACGCAACAGCCGAAAGTTGTGATGGTGCCTATCAAATATTCCGATGCTAAAGGCATCGCTGATAAAGTGAATCAGATTTTACAGTCTGCGGGTCAGGCCCCAGGCAAACCCGGCTATCGCTCTTTCAAGATCTTGACGGATGACCGCACGAATTCCGTGATTATCTTTGGCCCGCCGATGACGATTGCGGACGTCAAGGATTTGGTTAAGAAGTTTGATGTGGTGTTGGAAGATCCTGCTGCGCAGGCCACGATCCACGTGCGACCGCTGGATTACGCGGATTCCAAAAAACTTGCAGCCACGCTCACGGCATTAGCCACCAGTAAAAATGCCTCGGCAGCCACACGCCGGCCTCCGACGCTTTCACCGCCTGGACGTCCGGGTGAGTCGTCGGTCGCAGATCTTGGCAACGATGTCAAAGTCACCTCGGATGATGCGACCAATTCTCTCCTCATAACTGGGAGTAAGTCAGCCTATAATTCCTTGAATTCGATTATTCGTAAGTTGGATATACGCCGAGCACAGGTCTTTATCGAAGTCGATATGCTGGATATGAATGTGCAGGGGAACTTCGAAGCTGGAACCTCGATCTTTGCGGGGGCTGCTAAGTCCGATGGGACAGGCACCAAGACGATCATAGGTTGGCAGGCGGGAGCGATGGGTGCTTTGACTGCAGCCCTTGCTACCGCCGCCAATACGCCAGGAGGCGCAGCCAGCGGAACCGGTGCAACTGCCGTAGCAAATGCTTTCACAACTTCTCCGTTGTCGGTTGGTATTCTCTCGGGGCAGTCCATTACTTTGCCAGGTATTGGTCAGGTGACCCCAGGTGCGCTTATCAATTTGTTAAAGAACGATACTAATTCTCGTAACTTGCAATCGCCCAACATTCTGACGTCTAATAATGAAGAAGCTGTTATCACGGNNTAAGCGGGACGGTCAGCAATACTCCCCAAAAAGAAGACGTCGACATGACCCTAACGGTCAAGCCGAATTTGAGCTTCTCAAACTACGTGACGATGAACTTTCAGATCGACGCAAACAAGAAAACTGGAGATACCCCCGAAGGCCTTCCGGTCATTGCGAAGCGTAAGACCAAGCAAACGGTTGTCGTCAAAAATGGTCAGACGGTGGTGATTTCGGGACTCATCGAGAATAGTGAGTCTGAGACCTTTCAGAAAATTCCCTTACTCGGGGATATTCCGATCTTAGGCTGGTTATTCCGCAATTCGCGAACTGAGAATAAACGTAACAATTTGGTGATCTTTCTGACCCCACATATTGTGCACGGGGGCGAGGATCTCGCAGCCATTTACAAACAAAAGCTGCAGGAACGGGATGACTATTTTGAGCAAGTCTTTGGCAAGAAGGGTAAGCAGACAGCGTTCTACCGATCGCTACGCAAACCGGAAGATGGCCTATACCGGCCAACCAAGACCGATGAACTCGAAGAAAAGCGTCTCAAGTCGACGACCGATGACTTGTACAAAGCGATGGATCTGAGCAGCGACGAAAAAGATAACGGTGTTGAGCGGAATTTGAGTCCGGAGGAAAGGAAGAAAATCGAAGAAGAGATTACGGTTCCGGTGCCGATGGGAGGTGACAGCGGAGGCGCGAGCAGTCTAAGCGGGGGCGGAGGAGCCATTGAGCCACCACCACCCGTGGCAGTACCTGAGCCGATTGTGGATGATGAACCACCACCACCACCACCCGCTCCCGGGACGGATAATTAAGAGGGGTGGATAAGATGGATTCGACTGTGGACAAATCTTCGAAACTTGAGCGCAAGAGTGCTTTTCGGACGAATGTTTTTCATAAAGTGCAGAGGCGCAATCTCGGCGAGATCCTGATTGAAGCGAAGTTGATTACGCCTCAGCAGTTGGAAGAAGCCTTAGTTGCGCAAGATTTGGAGAAAAATTGGCTCGGTGAGATTCTGGTTGAAAAGGCTATGCTCACGGAAGAGCAGATGCTCAAGGCTTTGGCTCTGCAATTGGATCTCCCGTACTACGATAAAATTCCAGTGAATGAAATCGACCCGGAGTTGATTCGCGATATTCCTATTCAGTTCAGTCGAGACAATCTCATAGGGCCCATTGCCCGGGATGCGTTTAACGTGACTGTGGCAGTTGGTGATCCGCTCAATATTTTTCCAATGGATGATCTGCGGCTGATTCTTTCGACGAACATCAACATGGTGGTGAGTTCACCTTCGGTCATAACGTCAGCCATCAACCGTGTTTATGAGCGTTCGCAAGACTCCTCTCAAAAAGTGATCAGCGAGTTGACGGATATTGAAGAAGGCGAAGATCTTGAGGAAACGCGGGATCTTTTGGAATCGACCGATGATGAGAAACCGATTATNNGTCGTCTCGTGAACGGTCTGCTGTCACGGGCTGTAAAAGACAAGGCGTCGGATATTCACATCGAGCCTTATGAAAACGAGATTATTGTGCGTTCGCGAATCGACGGCACCTTGCATGATACGATGCAGTTGCCCAAACGCCATTTGAATTCGATTGTTTCGCGTATCAAGATTATTGGTAAGTTAAATATTGCTGAAAAACGGGTTCCCCAAGATGGTCGCATCAGCGTCAAGGTCGCTGGTAAAGATATCGACGTGCGTCTTTCGGTCTTACCGGTTGCGCATGGTGAGCGCGTGGTCATGCGTATTTTGGATAAAACCGGTGGTGTCAAACGCATCGACGAGATGGGCTTGGACGATTCTGTGCGTCCACAGTGGAAGAGTTTGGTGGCTTCCAAGCATGGTATCATCCTTGTGACAGGGCCGACGGGTTCTGGTAAAACAACGCTGCTTTACGGTTCCGTAATGGAGATCGTGAGTCCCGAGATCAATGTTTTGACGATCGAAGATCCGGTGGAGTATCGCTTACCGGGTGTTGGGCAGATCGATGTTAAGTCAAAGATCGGTTTGACTTTCGGTGAGGGCTTGCGGGCTATTCTCCGCCAAGATCCGGATGTGATTATGGTGGGTGAGATTCGTGATAAAGAGACGTCGGGGATTGCGGTTCAGGCATCCTTGACAGGTCACTTGGTCTTCTCGACTTTGCATACGAACGATGCGGCATCTGCTGTGACACGTCTGAACGATCTGGGTGTGCAAGCGTTCCAAATCGCTTCGGCGCTACTGGGGGTTATGGCTACTCGCTTGATTCGACGTCTCTGTCCGAGTTGCAAGGAGCGGCATGATTTGAACGAGCGTGAACTCAAAATGTTAGAGCTCACGCCGAAGGACGTCGAAGGCAAATCTATTTATCGAGCTGGCAAGGGTTGTG
Source organism: Deltaproteobacteria bacterium (assembly GCA_003136475.1). Lineage (GTDB taxonomy): Bacteria > Bdellovibrionota_B > Oligoflexia > Oligoflexales > Bog-1112 > BOG-1112. Next base: position 3,420 of record PLEQ01000086.1, on the reverse strand, counting down.
AAAAATGTCGCGGGATTGGTTACACCGGGCGAATGGGTATACATGACGGNNAAGTTTTGGGAGGGTTGACCTCAGTTGAGGAAGCCTTACAAAAGACTCAAACCGAAGAATTGGAAATTGCTGAGTAGGTGAAAGGAAGACGTCGCTTTGCCGATTTATCTTTATAAAGGCTATGATAGCGCTACCGGTGCCCCCAAAAAGGGGTCGGTGGAAGCGGACTCCCCCAAGTCAGCGCGCGTGCGTTTACGTACCAAAGACAAGATCGTCGTTTCCGAAATTAGAGAAGAACTTTCTGTTTCCAAAGACAAATCTGGCAAAGTCAATATTCGTGGCAAGGTCAAGTTGCTATACTTGGCGATCATGACCCGTCAGTTTTCGACTTTACAGGTGGCCAACGTTCCGTTGGATGAAAGTTTAAAAGCTTTGACCGAGCAAGTTGAGAACGCTGTGTTGCGCAATACGCTTGCCGCAGTCAAAGACGCGGTTACGGAAGGGCGTTCCCTTGGCGAGGCATGTGCGGGCTTTCCTAAGATCTTTGATCGTCTTTATGTCAACATGGTAAAAGCAGGCGAAACCTCAGGCAATCTCGGTGTGGTTCTTGAGCGTCTGGCCGATTTTCAAGAGTATCAAGTCGAGGNNTTAAGATTTTTAGCGCCTTGGCGTATCCGGCTATCATGATTTTTGCTTCGTTTGGTATTATCGTTTACCTGTTTGTGAGTGTGGTTCCAAAACTGCAGAAGGTTTTTACAAGCCTCAAAGTGCCATTGCCGTGGTATACTCAAAGCCTAATCGGTATCTCGGAATTTCTGCAATCGCGCTGGTACATTGTTATCGTCATTGGTGGCGCTATTTATTATATGGCGCAGGCCTGGTATCGGACAGATGCTGGGAAGCAGGCGTTTGATAGTTTTTCCTTGAAAGTGCCGGTTTTTGGTCCGATTGTGTTGCGGACGAACGTTTCGAAGTTTACCAAGACCCTGTCGACGCTTTTGGGTTCTGGTGTTCCTATTATCACTGCGTTGGAAATCACGAGAAATGTGATTGGCAACAAGCCGATTTCGGATGCCGTCGCTGAAGCCAAGCAAAAAGTCCAGGAGGGCGAGAGTTTGGCAGTGACTATAGAGAAGAGCAAACGATTTCCGCCTCTCGTCGTCCATATGATTCGGACCGGGGAAAAGACGGGCGAGCTCGAGCAGATGTTGAAGCACGTTGCCGATGCCTATGATGCTGAGGTAGAAAGAAAGATCGATTCCATGATCTCGATGATTGAGCCTTTGATGATCATCGTTATGGGGGGGGTTGTGGCTGTCGTGGTTATTGCCATGTTAGTCCCAATGTTGTCGATTATGGGCAAGGTCCATTAATTCTTAATTGACAGGAGTCAGTATGAAAATGAAGACATTAAAAAACCTGCGGGAGAGGCTGCGGATGCCGTCTCTGAGCGGTAGTTCTCGCGGTATGACATTGATTGAGATCATCATCGTCGTCGCTCTTTTGGCGACTTTGATGGCCATCCTTGTTACCAACATTACTCAAAAAGCGGATCAGGCGCGTGAGGATCAAGCGCGGATCGGTATGGCTTCGATCGGCCAGGGGCTTCAGTTGTACAAAGTTCATAACAACAAATACCCGACAACCGATCAGGGTCTCGCTGCGATGACTAAGGATCCAGGTGATACCAAGCGTTGGCGCGGGCCTTACATTGAACCTGAGAAGCTTAAAGATCCTTGGGGTTACGACTATACCTACGAGTCGGATGGCAATACATTTAAGATCACCTGTTCCAATAATAATTCCGGCAAACCGATTTCGTATCCTGAAGAAGAAAAACCTTCGGATGAGCCAACTAAATAGTGAGTTTCCTTCAGTGGTGAGGACATGCGCACATCTGCCAATTTCTTTTCATCAAAGGAACGTGCGTTCACCTTTATTGAACTTGTTATTGTTATTGCCCTCATAGCCTTTGCCTATGTCATTGCCATGCCAAACTTCACCGCCCAATCTACCACCCAGGTCATGGACAAACTCAACCGTCTCGGTGGTGACATCCGTTCGGCCTTTGACTTAGCCGTTCTGAATCACCAAGCTTACCGTATCGTTTTCGAGCTTCGCACGGGAAGCTACTGGCTCGAGACGACGGAGCAGGAGAGTTTCTACCTCGGGGGAGGCGATAAGGAGAAAGAGAAGTCACAGCGTGAGGGAGAAGGGGATCTTTCGGAAAAACGCGAGAAAGAAATGCGCGAAGAATTCAACGTTCAATTTGAGAAATATACCTCTTTGGCTGGTGATTCCTTTAAGGATCCTGATACCGATGTTGAGATTCCTCCGATGTCTCCCGTCGTCAGAGCTAAAGAAAGATTGCAGAAACCGATATGGACGCGCGTGCAGAATATTGAGTGGACGGAACGCAGCCTCGCTCCGCAGTTGCGCATCAAAGATATGCGGGCGGAGCACCATCTTTCCGCAGTGACTTTGGAAGGCAAAGAAGAGGGACAGGATATTGTGCAGCTTTACTTTCTGCCGGGGGGCTATGTCGAAAGAGCTTATATTCACATCTACTATATGAAAGGAGATGTGATCGATGAGGCTCAGCAACCTTGGACCATTATCACTTATCCATACCGAGGTGAAGCCACTCTGATCAGTGGCAACGAACAGGTCGATTTGGCGAACCCACCCGAAGAAGAGTAGAATTTTAGAATGGCAAGTCGTCAGGAAAAAAAAACGCGAACCGGTCAGTCTAGCTTCACCTTGATCGAAACGATTATTGCCCTTGGTTTGATGGTTGTGATTGTTTTGGAAGTGAGTGCGGTGCAAGGCCGTGCCATAAGCTTTTCGGCCTATGAGCGGAAAGTCACGCAAGCCAGCTGGTTAGCCAAAGTCATCATGGGCCATCTTGAGTACAAGTGGAAATTCTATGATCTTAAAGACATTAAAGTCCAAGAAAAAGACGCTAAGTTTCCGACGGAATTCTGTCCGGAAGACCCGAATTTCGATTGCAACTATCGTTACAGCATTACGATTGATAAGTGGGACTTACCCTTGATCGATATGGCTACGGCCAGTTTGGGGGACGATACTATCTCAGCTCTTGTCAAAGACCAGATGAAAACTATTATCGGCGATGATGTTCTGAAAGTCGCTCATGTTGAAGTGAGCTGGCCTGAGGGCAGTCGTCAAAACAGTGTGGAACTCGCCTACCTTCTTACGGGTCAGCAAAAAATCGACCAAACTATAGAAACTTTGCAACCTGTTGGTGGGACCGGAACTGGTTCCAATACGAACACCAGTACCAATACTAATACGAGTACAACGACTCAGGGTAATGCTAGTGGTGGTGGAGCTAGTGGTGGTGGTGGAGTCGGTGGTGGTACTGGTGGTACTGGTGGTGGTGGTGGTGGTGGTGGAGTCGGTGGTGGT
>PLEQ01000347.1:228-8655 GCA_003136475.1 Deltaproteobacteria bacterium | reverse complement strand
AATACCGTTGCCTTCGCCGTTACGCGTGGTGCCTTCCCAATACACTTGCGTGGTTTTGAACCCGGCCTCCTTGAGCAAATCGCGTAATTCAGGGATGGTCCACATGCGCCAGTCATAACTAAAGACTTTATTGCGCCGGGCTTCGCCCTTGCGCTTGAAGTGGATGTAAAACTTGGAGTAATGGGTGATGGGGTCAAAAGTGTCTTGGTCCCAAAAATAACTGAACTGGTGGTCATCGTGCTCGGTTTCTTCGATGTTCGCCTCTTGACACTGACTTCCGCCAAAACAGTCGATGACAAGGAGTCCGTCTTTTTTAAGTGTCTTATAGGCCGAACGGAAATAATTCCCCAGAGTTTTACGTTCTTTGAAACAATAATAACTGAAATTCAAGGCACAAATAATGTCAGCTGACGGAAGCTTGGTGCTTAAAACATTGCGCTTAAGAATATGTACGCGCTTCTGCGCTAGCGGACTGAGTTTGCTGAGATAATTTTGCTTGCCATACGCGATGGGCTCAGGGTCGTTGTCGATCCCATAAGCCGTAAAATTGCGGCCTTGCTCAACCCAACTGNNAAATCTTCACGCAAAACCGTTGCCTTTTTACTACGTAAGTCGCGGTAGGTGTCGAACATGAAGGAAACGTCAGATTCGGGGGATTGAACAGATAGTGAATAGTAGTGATATTTGTCGAATGGTGCTCGTATTGTCGTTTTTTTCAACGTTGAGGTCTCCTGGTTAATTATAGTGGGCCCTAGCTCACGTGCGAGCATCTTGGCATAATTCCCTAGTTTGATGGCGCAAAGCGGTTATCGTTTTGGCAATGGACCTGAAAAACGTATAATTCAGCATCGGCGGCGCCACCCCGACCCGCCCCAAACTACCAGAGCCACGAAAAAATTCAGAGGACAAAATAGAGCCATGAGCGATAGAGAGATACCAAAGCCTGAAGAAATTCAAAAAGAGTTTGAAGATTTCGTTAAAAAACGTTTCGGCGGACAAGTGAAGGTTCTCGCGCAGGAAATGCCGTTCGCGCACAAGGAGCCTAAATCCAGTGAAATCAAAGGTGAGGAAGCAATAGACCTTAAATTTGACTATAAACCCAAAGACGTCAAAGCCTTCCTCGATCGCTTTGTGATCGGTCAAGATGAAGCCAAGAAGGCCTTGAGCATTGCGGTCTGTGATCACTACAATCAGGTTCTTCATCATTTAAAAAATCCCGACTCACCCATTCATGAAAACTATGCCAAGCAGAATGTGCTGGTACTAGGTCCAACTGGCGTTGGCAAAACGTACATGGTTCGCCAAATTTCAAAACTCATCGGTGTGCCGTTTGTGAAAGCGGATGCGACGCGATTTAGTGAAACAGGGTACGTGGGTGCGAATGTCGATGATCTTATTAAGGACTTGGTCAATCAGGCCGACGGTAATATTCAAAAAGCCCAGTATGGCATCATCTATCTCGATGAAGCAGATAAATTAGCCAGTCCCAATCAGGGTGCAATGGGACGCGATGTCAGTGGCCGCGGTGTTCAGATGGGCCTTCTCAAGTTGATGGAAGAAACCGAAGTCGATCTGAAAGCGAGTCATGATCCGGCATCGCAAATGCAAGCTTTTCTGGAAATGCAGTANNATCGAACGCAATTCGGTGAATACCCGACACATACTTTTTATAGTCAGTGGCGCCTTTGTCGGTCTCAAAGCGATTGTTGCGAAACGTCTCAATAGTGGTCGGATCGGTTTTACACGTGCGGGAGAGACCAGCAGTACCGTCGATACTTTGCCCGATTTGACCACGCAGGACTTCATCGACTTCGGGTTTGAACCCGAATTTATTGGGCGCCTGCCGGTACGTGTGTCATGTCAGGAATTAGATCNNGTTTTTGCATTTAGTGCTTATGGGATCGATCTGAGCTTTAGCGACGAAGCCTTGCGTGCTATCGCCAAAAAAGCAGCGCAAGAAAAGACCGGGGCTCGTGGTTTGATGACCATCTTGGAAGGCCTTTTGCGCGACTTTAAATACTATTTGCCCTCTACCAACATCCTCGAATTCGTTGTTTCTCCTGAACTCATTGCCGAACCGAAGGCTTTTTTAGAAGGCCTTTTGCAAACCCTCCAAGAAGATCAACGTGCGGAAATTAAACTGATCAAGGAATTTGAAAAGCGGTTTGCGGAAGCCCACGGCATGAAGATCGCTTTTGATACGGCAGCCGTACAGCAGCTCATTCGACGCGCCAAAACGGAAGGCATTCCGGTGGACGAACTATGCGAAAAAATTCTCCAGAGCTTCGAACATGGACTCAAGCTGATCAAGCAAAACACCGGCAAAGACGCGTTTGTCATCAGCGAGGAAATTGTTAAGCATCCTAGGCAGTCTCTCGAAAAAATGGTCAAGGAATCGTACAATCTCAAAGCAGAGGAAATATAGATGAGAATTGAAGCTGAACCCAAGTTGGGATTTAAAGATGTTTTGATTCGTCCCAAACGCTCGACTTTGAACAGCCGTTCGGAAGTTTCTCTTACCCGTAAGTTTAGTTTTCGCCACGCTAATACGGAATGGGAAGGTGTTCCCATCTGTGTCGCAAATATGGATACCGTTGGCACCTTTTCCATGGCCAAAAAAGTTGCGGAATTTAAACTTTTTACAGCTATTCATAAGCACTATTCGCTGCCTGACTGGAGTCTTTTTTTGGCCAGCTGCACCGACGACATTTATGAGTCTATTGCGGTGAGTTCGGGGATTACGAATAGCGATTTCACGCGGCTCAGCGAGATTATAAGCGCTTTTCCTAAAATCAAATTCATTTGCATAGATGTGGCGAATGGCTACTCGGAACGCTTTGTCAAATTTGTGCAGAAGGCCCGCATGAGTTTCCCCACCAAAGTGATCATCGCTGGTAACGTGGTGACCGGCGAAATGGTTGAGGAATTGATCTTGTCAGGTGCGGATATTGTAAAAATCGGCATCGGACCGGGTAGCGTCTGCACCACACGCGTGAAGACGGGCGTGGGTTATCCGCAACTTTCAGCAATCATTGAATGTGCGGATGCCGCCCATGGTCTCAAGGGGCAGGTCATTTCCGACGGCGGTTGCACCTGTCCGGGAGACATTGCCAAGGCCTTCGGCGCTGGCGCTGATTTTGTGATGCTCGGTGGCATGTTTGCTGGGCACGATGAATGTGGGGGAGATCTTATCGAGAAGGATGGCCAAAAATTCTTCCGTTTTTATGGGATGAGCTCCGATACAGCGATGGAAAGACACTTTGGAGGCCTTTCGGACTATAGAGCCTCGGAAGGCAAATTGGCACTTATTCCCAACCGAGGCAGTGTAGCTGATACAATTAAAGACATCATGGGTGGCATACGCTCGGCGTGCACCTATGTCGGTGCCGAACGTTTGAAGGAACTTTCCAAACGCACCACGTTTATAATTGTCGCAGAGCAAGAAAATAGAGTGTTCAGTTAGTAGAAGCTTCCCAAGCCAACCCAGCTTAGGAGCAAGAAAGAGGGAAAATCATGAACTTGCCAGATTTCTGGATCCTCGATTTCGATAACACGATCGTTAGGGGTGAGACCCTTGAAATCCTTGCTGAGCTTTCTCTGGCGGACAGTCCGCAAAAAAAAACCGTTCGTGACGAAATCGCTCGCCTCACAGCTGCGGCGATGTCTGGCGAGATAGATTTTGCCGAGGCGCTACAAAAGCGGCTCGCCCTGCTGGTCCTGCGAGAGGAACAGATCTTTCTTGCCATTGAAGAATTAAAACGCTGCATTACGCCATCCTTTTGGCGTCATCGAGCCTTCTTTAAGCAATATGCCGATCGCATCTACGTGGTCTCGGGTGGTTTTCGGGAATTGATTGTGCCGGTCATCCAGACTTTGGGGCTCCGCGCAGACCAGGTTTATGCCAACGAGCTCCTGTTTNNGCTCGTCGGCTGCAATCCCGCAAACCCCTTAGCCCAAAATCGCGGCAAAGCAAAATTAATAGCGTCTTTGAATCTGCAAGGTACCGGGATCGTACTGGGTGACGGCATCACCGACTATGAAATCGCTGAGGAAAATCTTCATTGCCAGTTCTACGCGTTCACCGAGAATGTGACTCGCCCCGAGCTGCTTAAAAAAGCCAAGCGCGTCTGCGCAAGCTTTACGGACTTCTTAGAAGAATTTGCCATACCCTTTAAAAAGGACACCACCGAAGAGGTCAGAATCCTGCTGCTCGAGAATGTTCACCCCTTAGCCGTCACGGCTCTCAAGGCCAAGGGTTTTGCGGTAGAAGCTCTGGCAAGCGCCTGTGAGGAGAAGGAACTTATAGAGCGTATAGCAACGGTTCATTTTCTTGGCGTACGCTCTAAAACGCAAGTGACAGAACAGGTACTGGGTGCTGCAAAGAACTTGCTCGGTGTGGGCGCCTTCTGCATTGGGACCGACCAAATTCAACTCGAAGCTGCCGCTAACAAAGGTGTCGTGGTATTCAATGCGCCATTTTCAAGCACGCGTAGTGTGGTCGAGCTCGCAGCAGGTCATATCATCATGCTCTGTCGGCAAGTCTTTGACAAAAGTCACAAGCTTCATCAAGGCATCTGGGACAAAAGCACCACCGGCGCGTGCGAGGTCCGAGGCAAAAAGCTTGGCATTATCGGCTATGGTAATATTGGCTCGCAGCTTTCTATTGTTGCGGAAAGTTTGGGGATGCAGGTCTATTACTTCGATATTGCAGAACGGGTCTCGCTAGGTAACTCAAAGCGTTGTCCCGATCTGAAGACGCTCTTGAATATTGCCGATGTCGTCACGCTGCATGTCGACGGGCGTCCTGAAAACACGCATATCTTGGATGACAACGCCTTCGCTCAGATGAAAGAAGGCAGCCTCTTGTTGAATTTGAGTCGTGGTCATGTGGTGAATCTTGAAGCCCTGGCTAGGAATTTACGGAGTGGCAAATTAGGCGGTGCCGCTCTCGATGTCTACCCTAAGGAACCCCGTTCGAATGACGAACGCTTTGTCAGTGAATTGCAGAATATGCCGAATGTGATTCTCACACCGCATATCGGCGGCAGTACCCTTGAGGCCCAGAAGAATATCGGCGAAACGGTCGTTGCGAGATTTGTCGAATACTGGGAGCGTGGGTCCTCACTGGGCAGTGTCAATTTCCCCCACCTTGCGATGCCACCGATGCGACACGGTCTGACCCGTATCTACCATATTCACGAAAACGTGCCGGGTATTTTAGCGGCTATAAACGGCCTGTTTGGACGATGGAAGATCAATATCGAAGCGCAGTATCTCGGTACCAACGCTCTGATCGGATATGTTGTGACAGATGTCGGAAGCGTTCAGGCCGATTGCTTTGCNNAGCCGAGGGATCTCAGCTTAGCTTTTAAGTCGTCAAAATCACCCGAATCGCGTCGATGCGGGAACTAGCAGCGTCGAGTGCTTTTAGAATCGCGGTCTGCATAGCTTTCATCGCTTCCACCTCTTGCTCCGAAACGCTTTCATTAACTTGCGCTAGATAACTCAGGCGATCGATTTCGTGCTGAGTTTTAGTGCGAGCTGTGCTTTTGGCCTTTTCTTTTTCTTGTTGCAGCCAGGTGGAGAACTTCAAAAGAACGCGTTCAATCGGGGGCATGATGATAGGTTTGAGATCGCCAATTTTGTTGAGAAAAGCCTTATCCGTGACTTCTTTTAAAAACTTGTTCTTATCTTTTAATTTCTCGTGAGGAATAGGCTCACTTTTATGGTTGAATACTACAGATTTAACCATAAGAGGCAGATAGCGATCGAGCTGAAGCTCCTTAGGTCCCTTAGCTTCAACGATAAGGGATAGCTGAATGAGCGCGCCTTTGCCGAAAGGGCTATGATCCCAGCGACAGATGCTGGCAAGGCCTTCGTTGTGTTGAATGATGTGATCGAAGGTCGCTTCCACTAAGGGGTGATCGAGGGTGAGAAAGAGCATTTCCTCACGTGCGAGAGCCGTACGTCGGTTGAAGCACAGGGTTATGTTTTCTTCCTTTTTTGCTAGCGGAAATTCCTCGATAAAAGCGAGTGAGTCGCCTTTGACAAGAAGCGAGCCGTCAGCATCATAGTCTTCATAGTCCACGCCATAATAATCAAAAGCTTCGTGAATAAAAAATTCGAGTGAAGTGTCGTCATCACGGGCGTCGATCGATTCGAGCAGTTTGGTGCCCATCTGCTCATTAAAAGAGTTGCTGTCGATCAGTGAGTCGATATTGTCGGTGATTTCAAGGCGCAGGTTTTCTGCCGTCTTCTGGGTTTTCGCAATCAACTGCGCCAGAAGCTTTTTACGATCCGCAAAATGCGGGTGATTCGGTAAAAAATTGGCAAAGTTGCTGAGTAGCGCCTCACTATGTTCTTCAAGTACAGTTGCGGCGCCGTTCCAGACTTGGGTAAAAGCATTCAGCCCGGCATCATACCAGGTAAAGAGAGCTTCCTCGGGGGTGTCTTTTTGCCAGGGAACCAGGATTTCAATTTCTTTGCCCTGACCGATACGATCGAGCCGGCCGATGCGTTGCTCCAAGAGGTCTGGGTGCATCGGAATATCAAAGAGGACCAATTTGCGGACAAACTGAAAGTTCCGTCCCTCACCGCCAATTTCGCTACAAATCAGCGCTTTAGCCCCATCTTCGCGAGCAAAACAGGCCGCTTGCAGATCGCGTTCGAGGATGGACAGGCCCTCATGGAAGATAGCGACTTTTCTTTGAGCGGGCTGCGTGTATTGCGGGTCTAAAAACTGTGCAATGCGCTCCACACGTTCTTTAGCTGAGCAAATGATGAGAATCTTTTCTTTCACCGTCGCAAAATATTCTTTGAGCCATTGGAAACGCGCATCTTCTCTAACATGGCCTTCGAAAGTGCGTTGAAAACCGCGTCCTGTTGCATAGTCCACCAAATGCCGATCGGTAATTTCTTTAGGATTGACGCCTTGCAGGTGGATCTGAAATTCTTTTGAGGGCGTTAGCGGAATGGCATTGAGAATACGCTTTGGAAAACCTTGAATGCGCTGGCGTCGATTGCGGAAATAGACCCGACCTGTGCCATGACGGTCGATCAAGGCGGCAATAAGCTTAGCGGTATTGTCTTTATCCAGCTCTTGGCAAGATTTTTGAAGATCTTGGTCTTCGGGAAAGAATTTCTTAATCAGTTTTTTGGCATCCTGGAAGGCGTGGTTGCGAATTTTCTCGACACAACTATTGAGCTCTTTCATGCGCGCTAGCTTATCCAGAAATTTTTCAAAATCAGAAAATTTAACCGGATCGACAAGATTGAGCAGGCCAAATTGTGTTGCCGTGCCACGCTGATGAGGTGTCGCAGTTAGGAGCAGGAGACCTTGGGCCCTTTGGCTCAAAGCCTTGGCAATAAGCCAAAGGGCATTGGGTTCGTCTTCCGACCACTCAAGCTTATGGGCTTCATCAATGATAATGAGATCCCAGTTCGTGACGGCCAGTGCCTGCTCCATACGCGCCGGATCACTGGCTAGGAAATCTCGGGAACTTACGATTTTTTGGTTGAGTTCAAAGGGAGACATATCGTGCGTCGACTCGTCTTCACGACAGCGTTCATCATCGAGAATGGTAAAAAGCTCCCCGAAACGTCGATACATTTCCGCAACCCACTGATGGACTAAACTGGGCGGAACGAGGATGAGCACCCTTTCCGCTCGTCCCAGCACCCGGAGGCGGGAAAAAATTAGACCCGCTTCAATCGTCTTGCCAAGGCCGACTTCGTCAGCCAGTAAAACTCGAGGAAAAATCCGCTGGGAAACTTCCCAGGCGATAAAAAGTTGGTGCGGGATCGGTTCCACACGAGCGCCCAGCAGACCTTTAGCTGGGAGCGCCATATGCTTGCTCTTAAGAACCCACGAGTCTTTCCGCAGATCGAAAGCCCGGAAGTGAGAGACTTGGCTGGAAAAAAAATGACTGAGGGCTGGGGAGAGGGTTTCGTCTTTCTGGGTAAGTTCGTATTCCCAGATCACTTTTTCTCCGTTGATATACTTAAGGACACCATCTTCTTCTTCGATTCTTTCGACGACAAAGGCCTCCGCGTTGATGTCATAGACCTTTTGTCCGACCTGGGCTGTAAAACGNNGAGAATAAATGCGCCTCGCGTTCGTCTGCGGGTAGGTGACCTCGAGTATGCTATTTTTGAGATCAACTTTAGAAACGAGACCAATTCCGAGTTCTGGCTCTGCCTGGCTGACAAGTCGTTGTTTTATTTTCCACATAACGGATTCCATCTTTTGCGGCTAAGCCTGTGAATCTAATAAACGCATGATTTAAGAATCGTGGCACGCGACAGATCACGAGACTTATTCCATCGTTTTTTCGGGTGTTCTTATATAGTCGATTCGACGACGACCTACAACCTAGCGACCACTTTTTGAGTCTAAATTTATTACTCAAATCTGAAATTTACGTTGCA
>PLEQ01000347.1:0-184 GCA_003136475.1 Deltaproteobacteria bacterium | reverse complement strand
ATGACGGAGTTCCGCAGAAGAAAGATTTCAGATTCCGGTTATAAAAACAGCGCATTTTAACATGCAGACGAAAAGACGGAGTGTATGCTATCCTTTAGAAAATTTCGAAAAATTATGATGACTCTTTGATGGTGTGTTTAAGCGAGTTCTTTGTGCCCGGCACAGTTTTCTTATAATTTGAATC
>PLEQ01000200.1 GCA_003136475.1 Deltaproteobacteria bacterium | reverse complement strand
CCTTTGTGCGGAAGAGGGTGTTGTTGTTGAAAGCTATGTAGACCGTCCCCTTGGCGTTATGGTCGAAGGAGGAGGGGCCCCAGGTTCCTTTGCCTCTGTCACTCTTCGTCCGGAGGTGAAGATTTCTGCAGGAGATATTGACCTCGCAATCAGCCTTCATCAGAAGGCACATGCCGAATGCTTCATTGCTAATTCGGTAAAGACTAAAATTGTGCTCGAACCTAAAATTGAGCACTTTCTATGAGCACAACCTCCACGCATCTTCCCAATTCCAATATTGAAGACCAGTACTCGGTTCCCGATGGCGAAGAACGCTCATCTTTTGTCATCCTTTCGGGTTGCTCCGGAGGAGGAAAATCCACACTGCTTAGTGAATTGGCGAAACGCGGATACAGCGTGGTTTCAGAACCCGGTCGGCAAATCGTCAAGGAACAGATAGGGATTGGCGGTGCTAGCTTGCCATGGACGAATAAGGACATGTTTGCGGAGCTTCTCTTGTCCCGCTACATGTTCTCGTTCAACTCGGCCTCAGAGACCAGCAAGTACACTTTCTTTGATCGCTCGATTATCGATATCGTCGCGTATTACGATCACATCGGACAAACACTGCCCGAACACTTCGAGCGAGCTGTCAGGCAGTATCGCTATCATCGCAAGGTTTTCCTGACGCCACCCTGGCCCGAGATCTATCGCAACGACAGCGAGAGAAAACACACTTTTGCTCAAGCGGCTGCCTCCTACGATGCGCACATCAAGGCATACGAACGTTTGGGATATGAAGTATTTGAGATGCCAAAAGCGTCAGCGTCTGAACGTGCGGATTTTATTCTTGAGAACCTATCGTGAAGAGAGGATAACGATGAACCTTCAACCAACTTTACACGGGGAGCTCTTGGAGCTCAGGTCGCTACGGATTGGAGATTATTCAGATCTCTTCGAAGCTGCATCAGACCCGCTTATTTGGGAAATGCATCCACAACCAGATCGTTATANNTTAAGTCTTTCTTTGCAGAGGCTATGACCTCCAAAGGCGCGCTGGCAATTACCGATCTCAAAAATTCTAAAATAGTTGGTACGTCTCGTTACTATTATTATGAACCAGAAAACTCTTCGGTCGTGATCGGATACACTTTTTTGACGCGGGAATACTGGGGAGGGAAATACAACCGGGAACTTAAAAAACTGATGGTGAACCATGCATTAGGTTTTGTGAAAACAACCTATTTTCATGTGGGAGTAGGGAACATTCGTTCACAAAAAGCCATGCTCAAGGTTGGTGGGATCAATACTGGCATTCAGGAAATTTCCGTAAGCTATGCACCACCAAAGAAATCATTTGTTTATAAAATTGAAAAGATGTTCTGATTGGGCACCTGAATTTAGCCGCAGGGGGAAAATCTTTGAACTCTGAATTTCTATCAAATATTCGAGCTATATTTGGACCCGATGGTGAAGCTTGGCTCGCAAACCTTCCGTTCATAGTCGAGCAATTGCGACAGCTCTGGGACCTACCAAAGATTTGGCCGATAGAGCATCTTACGTACAACTATTGCTGCTTTGCTGAAAACAAAACTGGTCAAAAGTTTGTTATCAAAATCGCACCTGATGAGGGCGTATACACGAGAGAGGTCTCAGCTCTTCAATCGTTTCTTGGGGGAGTTCCGAAGGTGGTCGCTGTGAGTGCTAAACATCGAGCCTATCTTATGGAACGCCTTAGCCCAGGTAAAGATGCCAAGAGTATCGTGCAAGAAGGAAACGATGACGCAGCCACACGAATCGTGGCTCGAGCTATTCGGCAGTTGAAGCCTAAGCCAGGGGCCAGTGGCTTCAAGCATATGATCGAATTTATCCCTTCTCTTGATATGCTAAGACCGCACCTCGATGCCCGCAGTTTTGAAAAACTTAGCGCTACCTTTCAAAGCATAACCACGGACCGTACAAATGACGTCCTTTTACACGGAGACCTACACCATGGGAATGTGTTGGCTCACGGAGATGATTGGATAGCAATCGATCCACACGGTTACCTTGGGCATCCTGCGGCCGAAGTTGGAGCCATGATTCGTAATCCCTGGGATGCGTTTCCTACTGACAAGCCGCTTCGCGCAATTTTCGACAGGCGCCTGAATATCCTAAAAGAAGAGCTTGGATATGATTTGCAGATGATGAACGCCTGGGCATATTGCATTACTAGCTTATCGGAAGTTTGGAGCCTTGAAGACCAAGGACCTTCTCACCGTGTTGACCTTGAATTTCTCTCCGCACTCGAAGATAGGGTCGTCTGAGGTCACGCTTCAGTTTTCAATACGAGTAGAGCTTGCTTTTTTAAGCATCTCCTGCATTTCTCTCGGAGTTTTATCTTTGATAGAACGTCCGATGAGCAGCATATACAGAAAAGCCAATGGTCCACGAATCTCATTTATGAAAGTCACATACGTCTTGCCATCTTTCTGATCGATAATGCTCGTGCTCACAGATTTAGCGAGAAAAAGTTGAGCCTCGAAAACATAAGACCCCTGGCTTTATCCGCTATTCTCTGCAAGTATGCTTCATGTTTTCGATTTTTTGCCAAGCAGGACCACCACATTTTTTTCCCTGAACTGAAGGTCACTTGGCTGGGCAGTAGATTGTCATTTTTGGTTGGATGCCACTGTTCTGCGAGCTGGGGAAACCTCGATTGAAATGAATTATTATTATCGACTCGTTTTCCTCCACACCACGGACACCCACTGCCAAAACCTTTTCTTTCATCTCTTGCATTTATAGAGCTTAGCCACTCGTGCTCCTGATATATTGGGCATTGCCACCAAACTTTACGAGTACCGCTGGGTGGAACATCATTTGGCGTCAACGAGCCGTTCTTTGTGGGATGCCATTCAGCAGCAAGCTTTGGATTTAGAATAGCTAGCGAATTATCTTTAGAAATTTTACGATGCGCGCAAAATGGGCAGTGAGATTTTGCTCTGCTGACGACTCTTGCTTCATACTCATGACCATTAGGACATACCCACCATACTTTTTTGCTGGAGCGTTAGGAGATCTGACTAGGAAGCAAAAAGCCATTTTTTTCTGGGTGCCACTGTTGTACCAATTCAGGATCTTTTTCTGTTAAAGTTTTGCCAGGCAAAACACTCACTCTACGGACAGGTGAAAGATCCAGGCGCTTAGGGTGAGCGATCGATCAACACACTGAGTTGATGAGCCATTCACAAGACTATTTTGAAGCACTACTCTTTCATTTCCGCAATCACATCGACAAAGCCATTTGGATATTCTTGAACCCTTTTTTCGAATTAGACTTTCTGCTCTACCAACAACAAGCCACCGCCCAAAGCGACGTCCGCTTAATTCGTACATCTATAGGTCTTTCTTTAAAGCTGCAATTCGCAATATCTATAGTTTAACCATGATGATGTACCAATATCTTTTAAACGGCGAGAGAAGTCCTTTCATGAAAATCCCTTGAAAATTAAATTTCATCTGGGCTGCGGGTTATTTCAAAACTCTCTTCACCATCTCCGGATGCCACTTCTTCCCCGCACACTTCGTCGGCACGCCCATCGCACTCAAGTTCTTTGCTATCTGCCGCAACGACAAACCTTGCTCACGCATCTGTTTCACTGCCGTAATTACTTTTTGCTCTACCTTGTACTCAACAACTTTCCCGTTCACCCGCCGCTCCCCATACTGCGCCTGAGATTGTCGCCCATGCGGTTGGTGTGCACCCCGCAAAGGAATTCCCGCCGCAATCAGTCCCCGCCTCACAGCCTCCTTGGACGACAAAAACTCGGCTGCGATTTGTCGGATAGACAGCCCTGCCACAACATATTTCTGGTGGAGGACAAACTTATCATGGTATGGAAGGCGGTAGTAGAACTCAAGAGTGTCAACGACTTCATGTGGACGACACAGAAGTTCGAGTAGTGAGGCGGATGGACCGCCATTTTCTTTACAAGAAATGGTATTTTTTAATCACCCTTACAACTCAATAATACCAAGCCTTTGCAGTCGCAAGGTCTCTCAACCACTTTTGTCATGTCACACCAAATCACATGAAATCACACCCCTGATCATGAATCTGCTTGAACAGGATCTTGAACCGAATCGTTCAAGAAGCAGTGATTTCAGTGAGTTGATGTTAGGTCTTCCAAGTTCATTCGTCTAAGTTTCAAAGCTCTTCTACTGATCTTTTTTTGAGCGAGAGTAACCGAGGCGACTCGAAAATATGAAAAAATTGTCGCCGTCATATGTCATCCTCCGACATTTTTAAAATCAAAACTCTGACCCACTATTCTTAGCAATTTCTAATTGCTTTAGAGCTGCTTATTTCTTATCTAAACCATACCTACGTTCATTCTTTCAGAAAGGAAAACTCATGTTCACAAAATTAAAAGTTCTCGCCATAGGTATACTTCTTCTTTCGAGCGTCTGCGAAGCAAGTCGCATTGCTCCGCCACCTGGAGACCCTGCTTTTCGGTGCAGCAAAAAAGAACTCACGGCACAAGAGTGCCAAGAGGATAGAGATTATGCCAGAGAAACGAACTGTATCACGGAACAGGAGTTAAAGGAGGTCATTGCCTATAATGGTTGCCCAGCATGCGACAGAAGGGGGAATTACAAAGGCTGGTGCCTACAAGGATGTTTTATCCGCGGCACCAAGATTCTTGTTTGGGACACAGTTGAGGCCACCGAAGAATGGGTTGCGGTGGAAGATGTTATTTATCAGTCCACGCGTTTCAAGGTAGCTTCCATTCGAAAAGATGCAACTTTAAGGGATTTGAATTACGAATATCTCCCAATTCGTCTTACAACCGAAGGGCCCGAATTGGAGCCGTTGGTTATTATTACCACGAATAAAAGAACAATAGGCGTAACAAACACTCATGGTGTAGCACTTGCCAACGGCCACTTAGTTGCTGCGAAAGACATTAATGTTGGCGATCAGCTTTTAACTACAGACTCTTCCGAACAAGTTTTGATGATTGAAAGACCTCTTACTGATGATCTTGTTTTTAATCTTTCCGTGGAAAGCGATGATCCAAAATCCCATTTGATTTTGGCAGAGGGCGGTCTTGTCGTAGGAGATCAGTTTCTCCAATCTTCCACTTACTTAAATAGCACCTTGTTGAGATAAGAATGAACATGTTAGGCTCTCTTACTTTTTTGATCATGCACCTTTCAACAGTTATGACTCCGTTATTCCTGCAAGGGTGTTCGAATGCAACATGTGGAGAGGGCCTCGTTTCGGAGAAAACAAGTCCATCTGATTTGAATAACAAAATTCTTGAGATTCTGAATGCCACAAAGCCTTGTGAGTCTCTTGATGACTGCGACACAGTGGAAGTGAGTCTAGTTCCCAAATCGCGGAAGAAAACTTCCTCCGAGCGGATATTAGTTATTGACGGGGGAATACGGTTAGCAGCATATACCCGTTACAAATCGAAGGTTTTAGATCATCTAATAGCAAATGAAGATGGAAAGTATGTCTCTAATCCTCAAAAGATTAGAGTTCCAAGACCTATTTTTGAAGTGTTATCGAATCTCTTAGATGAGCAGAACGCAGACACCCCAGCCTTTCACCTTAATGATGTTGCCGGCGAATTTGTGAAACATCTTAAATGTGTGGACTCCAACTCTGCTCATGGATCTGAGATATTTGGAACGCTCGCTGATTTAAATCCAGAAGCTGAGTTTGTCATCGCTGATTTGATAGATTCCTATCGGAGTGGTTTCTGCGAATTTTATACGAGTAAAGATGCTCGTGAAAAATACAAGACACAATTACGTACAGCATCAAGCTCTTTATCAACGCAGATAATGGAACATGAGATCGAGTACGTAAATATGTCACTTGGTCATGAGAGGGAGGTTTTAGAGGATCGGTGGACTCGTTTTTGTAGTGGGAAAGTTCCCGACTCCTTTTTTGAACTTCAAAAAACCTTCTTCACCGAGTTTTATGAGCCACTATTCGCAAATAAAGAGGTTGTTTTTGTTCAGGCAGCTCCATATTCGAGATTTGGATTACTTGAAAACGTTGATCCCGAATTCTATTCTGACTCTCAGAACATTGATAATCGCTTAGCTGTATCTGGATTTTCGGAAATAGATCCAAAACTTCCCATTTTGGGTTCAAACAACACCGATTATTTAAAGGATTTTTTTAAAGGTCCTTGGAATAGCGTCGATGTCTATATCAATTTTGGAGTTATGCATGAACGGCCTTACAGGAAAGGACCTTTTCCAGTACTCCTGTCAACAGAGGGTGTAGGTGCTGACGCTCTGTTTGATAGGCCGTCGACTTCATCCGCCACACCCGTAGGCTTGTCCTACTTAAATTATCTCAAAAAATCAGGGTTGATTAAAGGCTCTGGTCAAGAGCTCGTTTCGAACTTCAAAAATTATCATCAAGGGAAATTAGTGGAACCTGCCCGTTACAAGCAATTTGAAATTTACCGTTTAGGAAGATTACCATGATGCGAAAAATTTTAGGTTTTATTTTTTTTAGCGTGATCGCTTTTACAGAAATAGGATATGCAGTCTCAATCAATCGAGATAGAGGCGGAACTCTTCTTGTTTTTGAAGGTGACGATCTTTTACGCCTTCATGATTCAGATTTTAGTGAAGATGGTTGGCTCGCAAAGGACTCAGGACACAGACAAGGCTGTTATGTGCAGACGGTTCCTTTTGAAATTCCTTTTCAAGCTAAAATTGAGGCGACAGTGCATTACGAAGCTCGTTGGCGATCAGNNGTATTGATGAGATTGACGATATCCCCGAAACAGAATTGGCTCGGTTCGATCTAGCTTATGAGAAAATTAATGGAAAAAGCCATAGGGAATCTGGATATCTGACCATTGGTGATCTCGACAGTCTGAATTGGATTGGAAAGTCTGTAGATTTTACCTACGCAAGTGCAACTACGCACGAAGCAAAGCCTCTGCTCATCAAGGCTATGACAATCCCCAAAGCTAGCAAGGATATTCGGGTGAAAATGTGTGGGATTGCCCCCTTTACAAGTCTTCGGGTAACAAAGGTTGAAATACGATTGAGCGAGTTTGATGACTTTATGACAGCAAGCGATTTCAATTCAAACGATCTTTTAAGCTGCTTTGACACTGGACTGTTTTTGACAAACTGCCGTCTTAGAGAAACAATACTAGACGATCCAGGGAGCCTCGAGATGGAGTATACCCTTGATGTAAACTTTGGGTGTGAAGGCCATGAAGTTGATTTTGCTTTAGTGACGGACAGTAACTCAATTGTTTTGAAGCCAAATATTAAAACGGTGAATATACGTGGTCGTGGTTTAAAACTCGTGGATAAATCTCCTGCTAAGACCCGTGCTGCAACATTTAATCCTGGGTGCAACTTCTCAGTGGGTCGAGTGGAAAAAGTAGTTTCACCGGAGCAGGTGGAAGCTTTACGCGAGAAAAAGGCTGTTCTCGAAGCAGATCTAGCAAATGCAAAACAAACATCTCGGGCGTTCGTGGACATAACACTTCTGGCGAGAATAATTGAAGCGCTTAGGGATTCGCTCGAGCTTACCAGTAGATTTCGTCGTGGTACCGGTGCTGTAGCGAATGATGTCACATTACAGGACTTATTGTAGAATGCACTGATCGGATGCGAAACCATGACGAAAAGCTGCATAACCAACTCCAAAAAGCGGTGCAAAGTAAGGGAAAGGAAGTCGTTGATCCTTTAAAAACCGAAAAAGCAAATCATCTGCAGAAAATGAAAGAGCTCGAGAGCATCTTGAAGTGGCACGATGCTAACGTTAAGTCGGTGGCTAGCGAATACGCCAGGTACATAAAAGAATTCAAGGGATATTATCAGTCGGAAGCAAATGTTCAGACGGAACTTCATTCATTGAATTCTCAAGTTTTTAAAGTGAGTCATTACCTGCAACTTATCGACATTCAATTTGGGATGCGAACTCTATTTCAGAAGGAGCAGATTGTAGGCTACCGCTTTTTCGAGCGGGGGACGAGGTTGATCGACGAGTTGCAGCAGGTAGAGAGCTTCATTAAAGAACAACTTCGTACTTACGCAGCCTATATTGCCAAGAACGCGTTTGATGACGCAGTCCCCGATTTTAACAAGGAGCTTGTGACATTAAGAAACTCTGTAAGTTACGCCCAGGATCGGGTTGCAAAGCTGGGAAAATGGGTAGAAGGAGCGTCGAAGCATGTTGATGTTGTGATGAGCAGGATGGAGAGAGAGCAGCTTGCAAAGGAAAAAGCTATCGACTTTAAAGAAGCGGATCTAATCAAACAGGAGACCTCATTTATAAAGCAAGTAAGCCAGCTTGTGGATAATGGGCTGATCAAGGTAACCCAGTCAGACTATCAGCAACTCGAGTATCTCGGCCCCCGACATAAAGCATTGCAGGAGCTACTGGCGTTGGAGACAGTGTGCAGTCCAGGCATGACTCAAAAACTACGAAATGAATGGTTAGCCTTTGGTTGCAGCAAATTTGCCCAGATTAGAGATCTCGCTAAGAAGCGCTTGCACGAAGAAATGCCGGAGGTGATTCGAACCGCATTTGNNGACCCCAAGACGATAAACCTGAGATTGGTGTTCGCGAACGCAAGGATGTGCAGGAAAGTCTGACCACTAAAGATTACGAAAAAGCCGCAAATGCTTATGACCGATTGCTGCAGGTGTTGGCAAGTAAAGGTGGTGGCCAATGATACGCATACTATTCTTTCTTTGTTTTGCTTTTTTTTCCCATGTTGTAGTCGCTGGTAACCTTGAATTTGAAATTCATTGGTTTTCAAGTGAGGAAGCAAATTCTAGCGGGATTCAAGCAGGACCAAATCTTGCTTTTGTTCACCTAAATAAAAAACCAATCTACTTTAATACTGTGCAAAGCTCGGTACGGTACAAACATGATGGACGCAGTGTTGCCCATTCTGTTTCCCTAGGAAGTGGGTCTGGTTCCTTTTTGGAAGTTGGAACAAATGTACTCTCATTTTCGTATGTTATTGAAAACACAACTCATTTGACTGCGGGATGGCAGGAGTCAGCGCTATATCAGCGCATTAACGGGAGCCTCCAGGAAATCTGCCGGAGTCGGATTGCTGCAGGCCAACAGGCCAGAGGCTCATGCAAGTCACAATTTCAAAAGACCTTGGAAGAACTTAATCCGAGACTAGCTAGAGAGATATGGGAGCTTCAAAGA
>PLEQ01000124.1 GCA_003136475.1 Deltaproteobacteria bacterium | reverse complement strand
CCCTCACCCCGCGGATGTTCAAAATCTGAATTTTCGAAGGTGACCTTAGTACTACTACCATTACGGTCGATTGTAATGGCGTAGCTAATGGTAGCGTTTAACGATGAAACAATGAAGAAAAGGAGTGTTCTTAACATTATTGCCTCCCAAGACGGTAGAGTTCGAATTGACGATATCGTGCTGGTTCTATGAAACGACCGGTGTGGTATTTCTTTCGGTTAGAAACAAATTCGGCACCTTCACCAGAAATGATGCCTGCTTGTTTTAGATAATTGATGTAAGAAAGAACTATAGGAGATGCAGAAGATGTCGATACAAATTTACCGACTGACTCCACTCCTACTCCATCTGCTGTCATGAATACAGGGAACGGACCATCGGCCCACGGCCTGTTTGCTTCGACACCAAAGTTCACTGCAAGATCGGCGCAAGGCAGTGATCCAAACATTCTAGCTTGCAGAAGTTCGGGAGCTTCAGCTCCCGTTAGTGGAAGGTGGGAAACAGAGGAGGAGAAACCAGTTACTCTAATTCTGTTCGGTATTTCTTGACAGTCGCAATAAAAATCGGGGTGGCTGAGGCTCAATTCTTGGGTCGAATATGCAGCAGAGTGAACAAAAATAGCATTTGCTGCAAAGAGTGTTTGTAAAAACTCTTCGAAATATGTCTTAAGGAGAAGACGAAAAAAGGCATTGCTTGGAAACGGTTGGTTAGAACACAAGCGACTCCAATCAGCTTTCATGGTTTCAGTCGTCTCTCCAAAAGACATATTGATATAATTAATTTCGTATTTCTCGATATAGGATCTAAGAGAGTTTGCTGTGCTGTGGAGAAAAGCTCGATATTTTTCAAAGGAAGCTTTGTCTTTCCTTGTTGAACAAAAAATTTCTTTAGTCATCGCAGGACGGCCAGCAAGTAAAAACTCAGCATAAGGGTTGAGATCAGCTAAAGTGGAAAAGTTTTCATCTCCATGCTCTACATTTTCAACATTGAGGACTTTTTTGTGCTTGTAAAACAATTTAGCGACAGGATCCAACTCTCTAGCTGTTGTATCCGGAAACTCCTCGTCGAGAATCTGTGAAAGAACCTGAAAGACAGGAATCGGAACCTTAATTGTGCTTGGGAAAGATTGGTATGAACCATCATCGAATGGAAATATATGATCGATGACTCTAGATTTATAGCGTGTATATGCAGGCAATACCATTCCGTCGTCAATGACAAGAATACGTTGTCCTATGCTTTGCGGCTTCGGGTTTTTGGGTTTTAGAGTAACCTCAACTGTTTCACAAGCCTCGATATCTCTGCACGGGTGTGTAGCGGATAATACTTTGTAGATCCTACGATTAATTTCATTGAAACCACTATCCTCAGGGATAGATTGCTCTTCTTTCGCCTCCGGCTGTAGATTGGGTGATGACTCGCTTGTCCCGTGAGTGCCCGGGTTCGAGCACTCACCGAGGATAAAGCAGGCACCAACCTGTAGAACAACAGAAAAAAAAGATGTGCAATATGGTACCATGGTTAAGGTTGTAAAAGTGTAGTGTTGAGGAGTTTTGAGCCTTGAAGAAACTGATCCCCCACTAAGAATCCTTCAGCTACGATTAAATGAGATAGCACGTCATCAGTTTCNNTCGTCATCGGTTGTTGGTCGGATAATCTCTGCTACTGGATCGATAGAACCATCATTATCTATCAACTCATCTCCTATTTTCAAAGTCTCTGCCAAAACCCCATTTCCATTGGCAAGAACCACGGCATGAGTGCTTGTTACCTCAAGAGTCGCGCCACTCTTTGTTTTGATGCTGACTAAGGGTTTATTCTCTGGTCCGATTGTTGAAAAACGGATCGCAAAATCACTGAAGGAGAGGTGGGAAAGCCTAGAGTCCGATGTTAATGCAAATACTCGATAGCAAGCAGTCGCAGCTGCAACTTCTTCAATTGCCTTCCAAGCTTGTTGATTGGTAGTTGTATCGAGCACTAAAATCCTTGTACCTCGGACAAAACAACCAACTGGACACCAACCTTTGTATTTTCCTTTTTTACAAACAGGGCAGCCATTGTAGCTAACGATGGTGTTTAACTCTTGCTGACTGATACAGCCTTCAGCCAAGGCGTCTTTGCGATCGATTGCACATTCTTCTTCGCTCAGTGCGTCACCGTTGCAACGTATTGCGTTGTTTCCTGGAGGGTCTATCTTATTTCCTGCATGCAAAGCATTAGCACACAACATAAGCATTAAGTAGATAGCTGATTTTAACTTCATAGATGATAGCTCCTTGTTTTAAAGAAAATTATTTAAAATAGTGCAGCGACCGAGGGGGGATTTAGGTAGATCCATCACAGCATTAACTTGTACTACGTAATAGACAGGGAGAACAAAAGCAACTGCTATTCCGGCTTTTCCAAAACGATTGAAATATGTCATAGGCTGACTTGGAATGAGCATGATTGTCGACAGCGTTAATTTCAGCGGCGACTTTGACTAAGTTTTTAACGATCTGAGCCAATGGGGGCAACTTTGGGGGCAGGTCAGAATNNATACAGAGGCTAAATAACACCGCCTTCAATAGACGCCACCCGTTTTTGTTAATGATATCGGTTAGTTAGATCTTCACACCCCTTCAGATGTGAGTGAATTGTGAGTGGAAGGAACACCGAGGGAACAATTGTTCCAACTGAAATCTGGAACCTTTTGGTGCTTTCCTGACACGTGCGCGTACTTCATGGTGACTTTGACATCACCATGGCCAAGAATCCCCATCAAGGACCAGACGTCTCCAACTTCAATCATGTACCAACTGGCAAACGTATGCCGAAGCTCATGAAAAGTTATTGGCGGTAAACCCAGCTTTCTGATGACTCTCGCAAAACTATACCCACTCAGCTTGCGGCACCCGACGCGATTCCCTCTCGAAGTGACAAAAATCACCTCAGGGTCTGAACTCTGTTCGATCGCTTTCCGTAATGCTTGCTCCACTCCCGATCCTGGCATGAACCTCACGAAACGGCTTTTGCCGTTCTTCGTAGGCCCGTAGCAGCGATCCTTATCAAGCCACTGCCTATGGATTTTAATCGTGCAAAGATCAAAACTGACGTCTTGCTTGCAAAGCCCGACAATCTCACCAAGCCTCATTCCACATTCGAGAGCCAAGAGATAGGCCGCAAAGTAGCGGTTGTCCTTAGCTCCCTCGACAAACCGCTTGATCAGATTCCGACTATCCCACCACGGGTAAGGTCTCCCGACAACTTTCAAAGGTTTGAGATGAAATGGATTGCGATCCATCCACTCCCAGTCGACTGCTCTACAGAACATCCCTTGCCAAACGTTCAAGCAGTTGTTGACCGACTTTGCAGAAATTTCCTCTTTGATAACCTTCGCCCTGAATTCTTCAATCAAACTTGTATTGATCGCAGCCAGTTTGAAATATCGAAAGGTAGGACGAATCCTGTACTCAATGTCGATCAAATACCTTCGCTTCGTTCCAATTTTGACGGTAGCGAGATAATCGGCAACATACTTGTCGATCAATTCTTCCATCGTGCGGATCGAGGCCTGAGGTTTGCCAAAAGTCTCTTCTCCTAAGTGAAAACTAGCTAGCTTTGATTCCATCCACTTCTTTGCCTCGGCTTTGGTCCCAAAGCCAGACTTTGAAGTCACTCGTTTGCTTCCCAACCAGACTTCTGCGCGCCAGCTTCCACGAAATTTAAAAACGCTCATACGCTACTCCTTTCCAGCCACTGAATCACTTCACCTTTTGGAAACCAGAGTCGTCCACGTATGCGCTTGTGAGGCATTCCACACTGCTGCACCCACTTGTACACGGTACGTTTCTTGTACTGATGTTTTAGTAGGGCTAGCAGTTGGTCCATCGTTATCAGATTGTCAAAGAGCAGTTCCCCCATAAGGCAGACCCTCCCTTATAACATTTTGAATGTAGCGTTTAGATGATTTTGAGCTTTCGTTTGAAATCAGTGGGATAGGATCGCCTTCTTGTTCTCGTCGAAGATGTTTTGCTCTAGGGCGACTTCACACCCCAAGGCAGCCATTCGCGTAAGGATTCGAGAGCATTGAAGCTGGTCAAGTTCAACCCCAAGTCCGACTCTGTTCAAGCTTTTGCAAGCCTCAAACACAACTCCTGAACCTGCAAATAGGTCGAGAACATATTCTCCTTGTTTCGTATGGTTCTTGATTGGAATCCCGTAAACACCGACTGGCTTCTCTGTTGGGTGAATCCGTTCCTTCAACTTTACAGACTCGACGTTCCAAACGGAGACTTGCTTACGATCCCCAGCCCAGAGTTCGCTAGGCTTCGCAGCATGATGAACGCAGACCAAGCACTGCTCGTGCTGAAGGTGATAAAAATGTCGTTGCAACGAAAAGTGCTTCTTCACCCAGACGACCATCTGCTTCACTTCGTAGCCCGCATCACAGACCGCCCTAGCGGCCACATCGAAATGTTTGAAGGAAAACCAAACGTACAGAACCGGAGCTTGGCTTAGCTTAAAGGCGTCGCCCCAACCTGTGACATGGTCGTTTTTGACTTTGAGTCGGTATAAATTCTCGTCAGCACAACGCGAGGTATAGCTCACTCCGTAGGGTGGATCAGTCACACAGAGCTTTGGCTTATGCCCTTTAAGAAACACCTCGATCATTGCCTTCTCTGTGCTGTCGCCACAAAGAAGTCGATGTTTTCCTATTCGCCAAATGTCACCGAATTTCACACAGAAGTCTGACTTCATGTTGCCTCCTGATTTTGTGAAAGGNNGCGCGGTTAAGAATGATTTTCAGAAACTCGTCTTTGGAAATTGTTCCGTTTTTCGAACAATATTTTTTGAATTCGATTTCGAGCTGATCCTGGCTTGTATATGTCGATCTTTGGATTTCCTCGATATGGGTGTCCGCCAATAGGCTCAGCGCCTTGGTCAGGACATCATCAGCCCTCACTCGCCTGCCATAGGATTTGCGATTACATTTGATGAGAAAGGATTTGAGAATGCGGGAGGTGGCTTTATTGATACGGATAGGAATAGTGTTTGAGACAGATGGAGTTTTGATAGTCACAGATGGATCGAAAGGAATTTCTTCCATAGGACCTCCTATTGAATGATGTTAGTGGCCGTTATAGTGAAAAAATGGACATACCCCTATGCAGTCAGGATTTAGAAAATCCAGATTATCCAATCAGCAAAGGGTTTTCATGGTTTTAGAGCTTATGAAGTGGGCACCACTTAGGCACCAGTTAGGTCACAACCTAGAGTGAGTACAGCCCCGTAGTAGTTTTCAATTTTAAGTGCATCATCAGCCAAAAAATCGGTAACAGTGCGATAGAAGAACTTGGGCTTGTCCCAATTGTAGAGTTGCTTCTCAAGCAGTTTTACCTTCTCCAAGATCTTTGGCGAACTTGCAATAAACGCAACGAAAGGAAATTGACTCGTTTGGTAGTACTTTTTAATTATTGGCTCGTAGCGTTGCACTTTTTTCATTGAAGCCTCGTATTCAATTGGAATATCGAAAGTGGTCTTTCCGAAATTCATTGAAACAATAGCGTCAGAGTGAAGTTTGCGGTATTCTGGACTCCCCCATGTTTGAATCTCATTCTCGGTCTGGTACAGGACAGTTTTTGGCGATTTCAACAGGCGATGGCGGATGTCAACCAAGATTAGGTCATGTTGCACAGCTTCGCTTCTTAACTCGACCATATGTTCTCCTCCCTTTTGAACAAACTCGGTAAATGCGCCTTTCGTAACCGTGACCATTCTTTTACCTCCGCAAAGAAGTCTACTGTGTTCAACCGCGATGAGATGATTGTCCTCTAGCTTGCGTAGCCTATTACCCACTCCGCGAATCGAATAACTCGGGTAGATATCGCGGGCTATCTTCTCATAGGTGCCCACTTTAGCCGCATGTAGATAGCTGAGTAGCTCGATATCAACCTCACTGAGATATACTCCCTTGAGTTTGTGCTTCATTGTGACCTCGCCGCTGATTCATAAGCATTGTCCTGTGTTTTCAAAGCCTCCTTTTTATTTACTTCTCCAAGCATTGGTCCAAAGATCTTCCTTTTGTCGGTCTTAAACATTTCAGCAATTTCAACACATCGGGCCTTGATCGCATCTTCCTCAACGAAGGGAGCTTGAATGATTATCTTTTGAGTTCCAAAGCTCCAAATACCCCGGCCAGGAATTTCTGGTAACTCACTGGCTTCTTTCGTTCCCAAGACGATGAGACTTCCTTGTAGCGAGTTCGCGCGAAACGCCATACGCCCGGAAATGTTCTCGGAGACGGAAGTTGGAATAACCTGCCTATCAAGCTTCTGTGTCGCTAACAGTAAATGGATCGCAGCAGCACGAGAGAGCTTCGATATCGAGTCGGCCAACCGACGCGCTTCGATAGAC
>PLEQ01000304.1 GCA_003136475.1 Deltaproteobacteria bacterium | reverse complement strand
GCCTTCTCATGATCTTTTCTTTTCACCTTCATAAGCTTCTTAGCTTGATGGTCATTCTGCCCTAGAAAATCTGCATCTGGAGGCTTCTGAGTCGGCAGCAGCGGCGTCTCCAGTATTCTCTTTTGTTTTTCATCTGGGGTTTGCAGTGGCTCATCTTTTTTAACTTCATCATGATCACGAATATCAAGCTTTACGTAATCTTCAGGAAGCGAGGGGTTTTCTTCCAAAGCAGACTTAGAGTATTTTCCTAAACGATACAACAAACCGNNAATGTGTACCACGATTGAGAATAAGATTAGGAGAATCCAAAACAATCGCGAATTGGCTTTTTTTTGCGGCTTTTTTTTAGCTTCGTTCATTCAGGAATTACTCGATCCGATCCCACATTGTGTGCATTTTATCTTTCTGCAAATTAGGGAATCAGGTACATTTCTATTCGCTTAGTGCTTTTATTTTCCCTGTTTGATGGTATCGGTCAGAATTGCTTCAGTTATAGCATCTTTTCGCGAGGGTCTGAAATTGGTTAATAATTTGAAACACATGATATCTCTTGCTCTGTTTCTTACCGCCGCCTGTGTCGAAAAAGGCCTAGTGGAAGATAACCCGCAAGAATCGTTTGCAAATGCTCGGGAACCTTACGATCAGCACAACTACGATATTGCCATTAAAAAGCTGGGAGAATTCAAAAGCCGGTTTCCATACAGCCGCTATGCCATCGAAGCTGAGCTTTTGATTGCTAACAGCCAGTTTGAACTGGGTAAATTTGCCGAAGCCGGGGTTGATTATGAGCAGTTTGCAAAACTTCACCCTAAGCATCCGCAAATGGATTTCGCCCTCTTCAGAATCGGTATGGCGTATTGGAAAGATGCCCCGGAAGATATTGATCGCGAGCAGGAATATACCCAACTTGCTATCCATAAATGGGAACGTCTTTTGAAGGACTATCCTCAAAGCCCCCATACTGAAGAGGCCAGGAAATTCATAGCAACGGGTCATCGACGCATTGCAGAAAGCGAGGATTTCGTCGCACGCTACTACTGTCGGCAGAAAATTTGGCACTCCTGCGCTTACCATAGTCTCATCATTTTAGAACATTTTGCGAACGAAACAGCCCTTGCCAAGGAAGCGGTTCGCAGAGCCGCCTATGCCTTGGAAAATCTTGCTCGAGAATATGATCCCAACAAACGAGACAAAAATCTTTTTGACAGGGATTCCAACAAGGAAGAGCTGTTGAAAAAGGCTGAAGAATTTAAGGAGCGTGCCAAGCGCCTCTAGTAAAACTAAAGCCGCTCGTGCATATAAGCCCCAACCACTGGCACAGTGGCTGGCCGAGGATCGCCAGATTCTTAGCTCGTTAAATGCAAAATAAGTTCGGGCATGTCCCCGCAAGACTCTTCTGCTAGAGAGGTCCCACAATTTTATCTTCGATCTCTTTTTTGAGACGCCCAATGGCAAAAACCCAGGCAATAAGAATGATCACTGTGATGATTGTGATATAAGGGACCGTTGCGGATAGGCCACCCAAAAAATAGAGAAGAAATTGGAAGATGAAGGAGCCTCCGGACTTGCCAATACGCGCCCCGATGCCATCGATCACGGCTTTACCCATTCTTTGGCTCTGACGACTTAAGGGAATAAAAGCCATTTCCTTGGTAGCATCGAAAACCGTATATTTTGATGCGCGTACCAAACAGTGCTGCACNNCCAAGCAGAACGACAACGTGAATAAAGGGTGAGGCAAAGAGACTGACCACGACGTCACCAGCGAATCCTTGATCGAACAATATGCAGAGAAAGAAAAGCATGCTGGTTACGGCCAGGAGAATAGGCGTGACCAGAGCTGCCGGATACCACCCGAATTTTTGAATGACTTTTCCGGAAACAAACAAGGCGAGACAAGTCGCAATGATACCTTTGACCGTAGAAACTTGGTTGAGATAGATGTTTAAGGCTCCGGTGTCTCCCTTAAATTTCTGCCCAACTTGGTCCGTCCATAAAATATCTGCGAGATTGTAAACTATATAATACCCGAGCACCACGATCGTGAGGTAGGTGAGATGACGGGATCTTCTGACAAATTGAAAGCACTCAAGCAGCGAGAAACCCTTCGTCGGGGACTCTTCGTGATGCGGTTGGTTCTTGGCATCTTCAATGTAATTCTTTGCAATAATTCGATTGAGAAAATAAAAGAGGAGCAAGAGGACGAGCCCAGCGATGACGACACTCCAGATAAAAAAGTGCAGGGAATCTCCCCAACTTTCCCCTCTGTAAGAAAGACAGTAGTGTCCAGCCACTACGGGCGCGATGTTGGCGCTTAAGGCAAAGACGCTATAAAACCGTTTAGCATCCGAAAAAACCGTCACCTCATTGACAAACCCCCAGAACAGCATGTTGAGGATGATGTTTCCCCAGAGCTCAGAAAATAGGTAGAAAATAGTGTAGTGCCAATAGCGAACCATTGCGACAAAGCCCTTTGCCCCAGCGGGGAGCACTGTCCGCAAATAGTCCCCACCACCACTAAATTCCAAGGCATCGCGATTGGGATAGATGAGCGTGATGAATAAAACGAAAAATGCGAGAAAGATGGAAACCATGACATAGAAAACTTTCTCAATCCCCATTTTCCGCACTAGGACGGTGAACAGAAAAGTAAAAAAGAAAGTGCCGGGGAGAATCCCCCAAATCTTGATAAAGGGAATAATTTCGGCGCCGGCATCCTGGCTGGAAACCACCAGAGCGATCTTGATAGAGCGTAAGATATCGTAAATAAAGGCAACTAGAAAAAATATGGTCAGGGTCGAGAAGAACCTAAGTCGACCTTTTTCGGGAATCGGGACACCCCAGTCATTCAGGATACGACTGATCCAAGGCAGAAAAGACAGGCCCTTTGACCAACCCCAAGTGAACAGAGAAGTTATCTGACTCGGCAAATTTGGAAGATAATTGCGAAACATGATCCCTTAACTTTTTGGTTTTTGGGAGCTAGTGCTCGGATCAATAACAGNNAATCCACTGAGAATTAAAGGAAAACTTGGCTTAGCCCATGAAGTCGGGGGGATACGGGTTTTTTCCTCTAAAATACTGATTTTTGGGGACTGTTAATCTTTTAGTAAATATTTGGGAGCTTTCTGCCGAAGCAAGGGACTGAAAAAGAGCCCTCTTCCAGTGGGTGAATAGTGCTGGAGACGCAAACCTTCGGGGTGGGAGCCTAAGAGAACCTAAAAGATGAAAGACGCATGAAACATTTTTCTCATATTTTGCTTTTTCAGCTCCTGATGGCCCTGGGCTTGAGTCATTGTACGCCAAGCTCATCGACGAGCACCTCACAGTCTACGAAACCGCCTGTTTCGCTAGCCAAGGTTAGTAGCACGGGAACTGGGACCGCAGCGGCGAGTGCACCGGCACGCCCGGGCGTCTCTGCCTTTGAACTCGATGACTCGGATTTTCTTGTCCGCGCGATTAGCGTGGGTTTGCAAACCTATATTGGCTCCCAAACACCGGTCTTAAATTATAAGCTGCCAAGCTCGGCGGACTATGCTGAAATACTGCGCTGTCCTTCCAATACGGTTATCTTGGGGGTCAGCAGTGCCGTGCCCTTGCAAGATGTTGAATTATCGGGCTTGAGCACAGCGCAAAAAAATCAAATTTATCAAACCAACGACTTCTTCAATGCGGCAATTAATGCCGGATGCGCTCAAATTTCGCTAGGTACTGTCGTTTCGAGTTTTTATGATTCTTGGGCTCCGACCGGCAGCTACCGCTACGTGATCCGCGCCTGTGTATCACCCCAACGTTTGTTAGATACCGCGACTTTAACCACCCGCAATTGCAGCATGCAGGTTGGGATTTCCGCAGCCCTCACGGACTATGTGAACAGCCGCAGCGATCAACAAAATACTTATCTCGAAAAAACCAATGCGGACTCCGCAAACTTGCTGTTGGCTTTGCAGGCTGCCAAACAGCAAGCGGATACCTACGCCTGTTTTTTACAGTGGTGCGAGTGCGGTGCAACGGCGCAAGACCAGTCCATCTGTCAGAGGGATGCGCAAGGTAACCCCACTTCCTGCTCAGGCGGAGCCTACATGCAGGCCGTTACTTTAAAAAAGAAACAGGCAATTATAACGCTAACGGCTGTCAGCCTTGATCTCACCATGACGCTTGCCACCTCCAGCTTTGAAGGCCCTATCGGCATCGCTGGTGACTTGCTCGGCGCTACCACCGCCCTGAGTGGTATGTCGTTCAATACTATGTTTCAGAGTTTAGCAAGCCAGGTGCAGGATTTTCCAAAAGCCTGCGCAGCCGGCATCAGTCTTAACCTTCAGATGTCAGCGGTAGCGGAGTCCGTACTCAGCATTCAAAACCAATATGCGTATGACAACTGTCAAGCACAAGCCGCGGGAGCTATGCTCAATGCCACAGCCGGCAGTGATACGTCTTCAACGCTTAGCAACTCCGCAAGTTGCCCGACACTGTCTGAAATTATGACGGACACTACGGTCTCGACCAGTACAGGGAGTAGCTTGTGAGGGGGATACTAAAAATAGCTTTATTCATTTTCGTCGGCGCTTGTACCCAGCAAAAAACACCAGCAGCGGGGGCCACTCCGGCTGCGAATAAAACGACCCTCGCTTCGTCGAATACGGGTTCTGCTTCAAATGCGGTCATTAGCAATGTCTCGACTCAGGAACAAGCTTTGGCTCCGATTGATCCCACTACGGCATCGGCTTCGATCGCGCCAGTAGTCACTTTATACCCGTCGGATATACTCACGGACCAGAACATTGTATTTCCATCCTTAGCCGTCACGAAGGTGACAGCCGACTTTATCGAACTTATCCGCTGTGCGGCAAGCTATGAGATGCAAACGCTTGCCGGTGAGAGCCTTCGTAACTCCAGCACAAATTTTTCTTATACCGATAGAGAATATGCTTGGTCTGAGGCGTTGGGAGATAATCACAACTGCAAAATTGTTGCGGAATATGTTAGCAGTCCGACCTACAGCGATATTGCTGCGAGCTCCGGAAGCTTCTACTACATTGCCAATCCCTGCGTAACAGCAGCACGCTCTACTACCGGGCAAGAGGCCTGTAGCTACAATTTCTCGTTCTCCAACACGGTTTTGAATTATGACAATACCTTTATGGATAGTTTGAGCACACAGGCCACACAGCTAGCACAGGACCAATGCGTTCTCACGGCAGCGACAGACCAGGTAGGTCTCTTGGCTAAGGAACTGGAGTTAGCTATTGCGGCCTGCCAGGAGTACTTTGCGTGGAATGAAAATAACAAAGCGATTTGGTCCGGGCTTATTATGCTGGGGGCCAATCTTGCGGGAGCAGCAGTTGGCGGAGTCGTGATGGGAGCGACCGGCGCTATTATGGCAGGAATGATGGCGCAACAGTTCGGCATTATGATTATCGATAAATATGTCATCAATCTCGCGCCGGGAATGAACACATGTCTCTCTGGTACGGCCGGAGTAAACACCGAGGTCGCGCAAGGCGCCATCAAAGGCTCATCGAATATCAGCCAGGCGAACGCTTCGGCCCAGAGCTATCAATCGAAATTTAACGTCGTACAAATTATGAAACAGTTAAACGCTCTTGTGCAACCTGCGACTCAGGCTGATTCCTCCACTAGCCCTCCGACCCAAGCAAGTCCTGGGGGTGCGATCGCTCAAGCCATCACACGTGTGCAACAAGACATGACAGCTATGAGCGCTCTCAATGCCCAAATTATCTCTGGCGACAATGCTATCGCGCAAGGCAATGCGTACGCCGCATCCCAGGTGGCAAAACTACCGCCTGCTCTTGTCAATAGTGCGACAGAAAGCAGTACAAGCTCTGCCACATCCTCACCTTCCCCATAGAAGCTAAGACCATTCCCCCTTTTCGTTGACACTTGGCATCCTTCTAATGAAAATAATTCTCAATATCATAATTCTTGAAGGAGAACGGGCCATGGACCAAACACGGATTTTTTTTCATAGTTGCCCAAGTGGCTGCATTCATCTGAATTTAGGGAACCTAACTATCAATATGACACGTGACGATTTTTTGGAATTTGCGCGCCGCACCTCGGAGTACGCAAATTTAATGAAGGGAGAGCGGCCAGGTCTTGTATTGGAATTCAATAGAAAGAACTAGGCTTCATCTTCCCACTCTTCATCGCTATCAATCGAATCGATATGATCGATAAAGGTTTTGTCTTCGAGAACACGTCCGAGGCCGTTGGTCTCGATAAAATTCAAAATCTCGTCACGCTGCTGATTCAACTTCTCCTGCGTGCGGCCCAAAAGCACGACCGCTATGTTGAGAGAGAGCGGGTCAGAGCCCGGTTGGTAAGGTTTAGCAAGCGCCTTATAGCGCGAACGGATACGCTCACAGAGACTCCTGGCATGCGCAAAGCTGAGTTCATTTATGGTCTCGCTATCCATCGCAATTTNNGTACATTCAATCCTCCAAGAGTTTGCGTTTTTAATCAGCTTGCAAACGGTCGATCCTTGCGAAAAGGGATGACAGATTCTAAGTTTTGGCTGCCCAAAATCAAGGCCAGCAGTCGATCGACGCCTAACGCATTGCCAAAACAGTCAGGCAGGCCTTGGTCCAAAGCTGCATAAAAAGCCTCGTCTTCCAGTGGAATATCCTTAGCCATGAGCGCCCGCGCCGTGTGCACCTCTTTGACGCGTCTTCTATTTTCCATTGGGTCACAAAGTTCGTTAAAACCGTTACTGAGTTCAACACCTTGAATATAAAATTCGAACCGTTTCGCCACACCTCCTTCCACACGCGCTAAGGCTGCCTGTGAAGGCGGGTAGTCATAAAGGACGACCCAACCCATGCGCGTGAGCGCCGGCTCAATCCTGTCCAGAAGAATTTTGAAAAATGCGGTTGCGAAGTCTTCCCCACCATTAATGGATTGGACACCGAATGCTTTAGCTTTTGCTGCAAGAGAGGCGTCGTTATCGATGAGGTCGACGCCGACAAAATCTTTAAAGGCTTGACGCACAGAGATGTGATGAAGCGTCGCGGTCGCAAGCAAGGCGCTTGGAAATTCCGTCGCCATCTGCTGGATGCAAAAGCGGATTAAGTCCTCGGTCAGTTTGAGGAAGGCCTCCCAAGTCACGCCGACTTGGTAAAATTCAAGCATGGTAAATTCAGGATGGTGCCAAGGTCCGAGCTCCCCCTCATTTCGAAAACAGGGAGCTATCTGATAGAGAGCGGGTATTCCAGCAACGAGCGCTCGTTTCAAAGCCAGTTCAGGACTGGAACGCAACCATAGAGGATGGGTTTTTCGGTAGTGATCGACCCAATGCGTTTGGAAATAACCAAGATAGAGTTCAGTCCCTGGGCAGCTCACGAGAATGGGTGTGTCCACCTCGAGAAATTGACGGGCGTCAAAAAACTCGCGAATAGCACGTTTGAGTTTAGAGCGAGCGCGAAAAAGGCTTGTGAGATTTGTCATATGTTCGACATATTCCTCTACCAGCGGCAGCTACAGGAACAAGTTCGTGGTATACGGGTTCGTGTTTGGCGTCGGCGGACTCTAACTTTTTATGGGTCATTTTAGCAAGCTTTTTACTGATCATTTCAAGAGCTG
The DNA here is from genome assembly GCA_003136475.1 of Deltaproteobacteria bacterium. GTDB lineage: Bacteria > Bdellovibrionota_B > Oligoflexia > Oligoflexales > Bog-1112 > BOG-1112. The sequence goes on along the minus strand of PLEQ01000304.1, from coordinate 2,486 downwards.
TTCCCGGAGCAAATTTGCTCTCATGGACCGAGCGCGCACCAAATGCCACACCCGTGGCGAGTTCAAAAGCCTCCCAAAAATACCGCACAGGATAAATCTTCAAGAAACCGCGTGCAATAGCTTGCCGGGTTTCTTTGTCCAACATCAGGTTTGTACGATTTTGAATCGGGATAATCACCTTGTAGTTCTTGCCCTTGCCGAGAGCTTTGCAAGTACGGTAAAAGCCTTCGATTTTCTCGTTGATCCCGCCAACAGGCTGAATGTCTCCGAGCTGGTTTAAACTACCGGTCATGGCAACGTTTTGTTTGACCGGTATTTCAGCAAGTGCACTAATAACAGCGGTCAATTCCGATGCTGTCGCACTATCCCCGTCGATCATATCGTAGGACTGTTCAAAACACAGACTTGCTGAAATACCCAATGAAGACTTACGCGCTAGCAAAGCCGTAAGAAAGCCTGAGAGAATATACATTCCCTTGTCATGAATCTTACCCGACAATTTACTGGCCCGATCTATGTTGAAAATGCCGTTGTCGCTGATGGCTGTCGTGCACGTGATACGACAAATCTTGCCAAAACTATAGTCCCCCAAATCGTAAACACTCAAACCATTCACTTGACCGATACGTCGCCCCTCAATCGAAACCATGATGTCCTTCGACCGCACCATATCCATGAGATGTCGTTCAAAAAGATTCACCCGATAAAATTTCTGTTCGAGCGCCCGTTCGACATGACTCCGTTTTATAATCCGTTGGCGTTGTTCACGTGCAACGAAGTCTGCTTCAATTATGATATCTTTTATTTTGCTGAACTCCGTGGTGAGCTGCCCCTGATCTCCCACTAAACGCGAACTATGCTCAATAATAGCCGCAACGCCACTAGCATCGACATGATTGAGTTTTTCCTTGTGACAACGTGTCGCTATAAAGGAAACATAGGCATGAATGTTTTCCTTATTCCTCTGCATTTTATAGTCGAAATCGGATTTGATTTTGAAAATTTTGGGAAATTCGTCATCTAAAACGAAAAGAAGATGGTAAATTTCCTCCCCCCCAATAACGATCACTTTCAAATCTAGAGGGATCGGCTGGGGCCTTAATGCGGATGCGGGAATCAAGGCCAAGTGTTCATCGAGCTCTTCAATATAGCCCTCGCGATTACGCAAGACCCTTTTCAAACTTTCCCAAACATAAGGCATTTTCAAAATATCCTGAACATCCAGGATCAAATAACCACCATTCGCTTTGTGAATTGCGCCGGCCTTTATTTTTGTAAAATCTGTAACGTACATACCATGTTCCACACTACGCTCAATTTTACCAAACAGATTGTAGAAGGTCGGATTGGACTCCATGAGTACGGGCGCACATTTAGAATTCTGATTGTCGACAAAAACGTTCACCTTGAATTTCAGAAACCGATCCCGCTCAAGAATCATCCCCTGTTCGGTTTCGGCACCGGGCTCTTCGGCATGGACAAAATCAGAAAGGTTTTCCACAATATAATCGCGTACCTGCTGAAGGTAATCGGTCAGCTCTGCATATTTTACACACGCTGTGGTGAGGGGTTCAATCGCAGCATCCACCATTTTACGACCGATTTCTTTTTCAAGATCACGCAGGAGTTCTTTGGTTTTAACTTCAATATTGCGAATTTTGCGCGCGTATTTGAGAACGATAGGTTCCAAAATCGTTCGCTTCTCCTCAATTTTAANNATTCGATACCGATCGATGTCGACTTAAGTTGGAAGCTCATTCTTTTGGCAATTTTTTCTAGCTCCGCATATTTTTTGGCCTGTTTTTCACTACTGTGCGACATAATCGTATTGACCGTTCGCTCGTAGTCTTCGCTTTGTAAAGCCGAAGGAATGGCGCGTCGCAGATCTCCGATGAAATTATCCATGAGTTGGGCAAAGCGGTGCCCTTCTCCGGAGTGTAGCTGTATGGCCCTCGGAGTGTCTTTTTTCTGAAAATCGAAGACGTATATCCAGTCGTTAGGTTCGGAAAGGGTCTTCGCATGTTTTTCAACGAAGCTTTGAATAACTCCGGTTTTCCCTGTTGCGGAATAGCCAGACACATGAATGTTGTAGCCCGGTTTTTTAATACCTAAGCCGACATCGATGGCGCGCACAGCCCCCTCCTGCGAGATGATCTCGTCACTGGGCTTAATTTGGCGCGTGTCTTGGAATTTGAAAAAACTGGACGGGCAGGCCGAAAACACTTGGTTCGCTTTTAACGATTTGGTGATCTCACGATTTTTTTTTTAAACTCACTGGTCAGTCTTCCTTTTTCTCATTTATGGGATAAAGTTGGTTTACCAAGGTCTTATAGTCTTCCCACAGCTCATAGCGCGCTGCAGGCTCCTCGATTGCGGCAAGAACGCTCCCTAAAAGTAAGGGACCTTTAGTGCTATCTTCATTTAAGAAATATTCACCATAAGCATCGATTAAATCTAGGGCTTCGGAGACACCATCACGATTCTGG
>PLEQ01000176.1 GCA_003136475.1 Deltaproteobacteria bacterium | reverse complement strand
GAGGGAGAGCTGGGATATACCCACTGGGTTCGAGTCGCATCCGTTTTTCCGCAAGTTCACCGATCTCTAGAATTTTACGACGCCAACCATTCAAGCAGAGACCTTTGCTCTGCCAAACCGCGAATACGAAGGGAAGCCCCGTAATGTCTTTCCACAGCTGACCGAGGTCGATGGTTTTAGCGTAAGCGTTATGACGAGCGAGAGCATCATCACCGATAAGAAGTTCGATGGGTTTCTGCTCGCCCGAAAGCCGAGCAAAATTACGCGGCGCCATGAACTTGAAGGCGTCGTAGCCAAACCAAATCAAATAATTGATTTTACTCAAAGCAACGCTGCTGGCGGATGAGTTAGGAAACTTAAGAGCAGGGCATTCATTGAGCGGCAAGCTTGGGAGATCTTTGAGAGCTTCCACCACTCTCTGGGAAATTTGACGGGCGTCAAAGGCGGTGTTGCTTAGCAACTCGGCGAAGACGGACTTCAGAACTTCCACGCGACTTTGCAGTCTTTCCAAAAGCGGGAGGTGATCCGCATGCAGTCCTAAATAGACGCTTCTGACAAAACCGTCACTGGCTATGCCAAGCGGGAGTGCCATTTCAAAACCCGGTTGATTCAAACAGATGCTGGAGCATGGCGCCAGGTGCACTTCCCCCTCTTGGAGCCACTTGTTGACCATCGTGGGGGTGCCCTGTTTGATGTCAATCATGAGGCTACGATCTCTTAGCATTTCCTGTCGAAACGGAACGAGGTTCCAAAAGGGGATCATGCCGACATTTAATTTTTGAATTTTTGAATGTTGGTGCATCGCTCTATTTCTTTTTAACGTCTCTCAGTGTGGCTTGGATGACTTCGAGTGTTTTGACGATATCGTGTTCAGAATGAGCGAGAGATAAAAATCCTGCCTCAAAAAGTGAGGGGGCCCAGTAGATACCTTTTTCGAATACGCCCTTAAAGAATTTTTTAAACAACATGAGGTCACTCTTTTTGGCCGACTCGAAAGAGGTGACGGGCGCATCTGAAAAGAACAGCCCAAACATACCACCCTCTCCATCAACCTGAACAGCAACGTCGCATTCCTTCGCTGAATCAGCAATTCCACTCACAAGCTTTCGCATATTTTGGGTGAGTCTAGCATAGGAATCCCCTTTGCCCAACAGCTCCAATGTCTTAAGGCCGGAAGCCACTGCGACCGGATTGCCGGATAAAGTGCCGGCCTGATAGACAGAGCCTAATGGTGCGAGATGAGACATGATTTCGGCTTTTCCGCCAAAAGCTGCAAGCGCTAAGCCTCCGCCTATAATTTTCCCTAAGCTTGTAAGGTCAGGATCGATATGGAATAAAGTTTGAGCTCCTCCCCAGCAGAGGCGAAAACCTGTGATGACCTCATCAAAGATCAGGACGGCTTTTTCTTCCGAGCAGAGTTCACGCAGGCCTTCTAGGAAGCCTTCAGCTGGGCGAATAAAGCCGGCATTCCCGACAAACGGTTCAACGATAACGGCAGCTATGGCATTGGAGTGCTCGCGAAATAGGGCTTTTACGGCTGCTAGATCGTTAAAGGGGGCAATCAGGGTGCCCTCCACACAAGGCGCGGGTACACCGCTGCTCGAAGGAATGCTGAAGGTGGCCAGGCCGGAACCCGCCGCGGCCAGTAAGGTATCCGCATGGCCGTGGTAATTGCCGCTAAATTTTATGAACTTATCCCGTCGTGTATGGGCGCGTGCCAAGCGGATAGCGGTCATACAGGCTTCTGTTCCGCTGGACACAAAGCGAATCAAGTCCATGGCCGGAAAAGCGGACAAGATGCGTTCCGCCAACTGACTTTCCCCTGGCGTTGCAGCGCCAAAGCCGAGCCCCTTCTGAGCTGCCGCACAGACACTGGCGACGACTTCCGGATGCGCGTGGCCAAGCACAGCCGCTCCCCAACTGAGGACATAATCGATGTACGCATTGCCATCAACATCCCATAGGCGTGAGCCTTCCCCCCGCTCAATGAAAGAAGGGAATGTGTCCACAGCTTGAAAAGAGCGGACGGGTGAGTTTACCCCGCCAGGAATCATACGCTCGGCTATTCGAAATAGCTCTTCCGAGAGAACACGCTTCATAAAGTGGGCTCCTTGTCAAAAGCAAACTATGATATTTGGAACCGGGTCCAAAAGAGCGTGCATCCTACTTCACTTTAAAAAGGCAGCAACTATATAAATGGCCAAATCCGAGCTACGCGAGCAATATCTCGCGCAACGCCTAGCATTAAACGCTTCCGATCGGAACTTGCGATCCGAAGTTATTTGTCAAAATTTAGCGCGTTTTTTTGAAGAGCAGGGCCGTTTTTCCCAAGTTTGTTTGTTCTATGCAGTCAGGAATGAGCCTGTGCTGGAAGCTTTAAGGGAAGGCATAGGTGAGCATTATCGTTTCGCTCTTCCTGTTGTGCAGCCCGAACGTCAGATGGAATTTTTCGCATGGCACAAAAATACGGTTCTTCAAAAGAATCGCTTCAATATCTGGGAGCCCTCTCCGTCCTCTTCTGAAAGAGTTGCCATTCATAGTGAGACAGCGCTGCTCGTGCCAGCCGTGGCAGTCGATGAGAGGGGTTTCCGTATAGGTTTTGGTGGGGGATTCTACGACACGTTTATGGCAAGCCACAGCCAATGCACAAGCATTGCCGTGGTTTTTTCAGAGTTCTATGTGAAAGAGTTACCGAGAGAAGAGTGGGATAAAAACGTCGACTGGATTTGTACGGAAAAGGGTATCGTTGCCGCAAAAGCTATTGGACTGTGACTTTCATGGGATCTGTATACTCCCAACGTCCGGATACTTCCGAAAACGCTCCGACGCGAATTTGATATTGTCCCTGTGGAACCCCGTGCATTTCTAACTGCGTACCGGTGGTCGCAAAACGAAATGATGGATTCGCCCAGCCTTGGTTGGAAACTTCGACGCGATAGTATGTCACCATACTGTCCCCCTTCCAGGCGATTGTGGCATTGTCTTTAGTGAGAGCCGCTCCGTCTTGCACATTTAACAACGCAATGGCGCGTTTAAGCGGAGGATTGATCGTAAACATACGAACTTCAGATTTGCCCCTGGCATTAGCGACCTGCCAGTACCAAATACCTGGATGGGGTCGGACAAATTCAAAATGGTTGCCGTTAACGGGAGCCTTCACTTCGATCGGATGCATTTTAGGACTTCGGGAGAAGGTGATCCAGGCGCGTCCGCTACCTGACCATGTGAAAGGAGCCATGTTGGAAGTTTCATCATAGCTTCGTGTGGCGCCGTGCTCAGGCGTCAACAGGCTTGGCGCAAAAGCTGCTGTTTCTTGATCCGAGTCCTCATCTTCATCCTCATTCGCCATGCTGGCTTTTTGAGCTTTCATCGCCTTTTGAGGAGTCGCTTTAACTTGCGGTGCTTCNNGTCCGGCATTGCTCGCAGCTACCATCGGTGCTTCGGGCATTGGCTCTGGCTTGACCGGCATCGCAGCTTGCGAAGCTGGGGCTGCCATGGCTGACTCAGCTTTGTGCGGATAGGCTTCGCTTTTTGGAGGAGCCGTCATCGCTGTTGTTTTCGGAAGCTCTTTCTTGGTCGCGGCAATCTTGTGAGCATTGGTCTCACTCGACACGACCAAGCCGGGCTCTTCGTTCTGCATCACTAAAAAATAAGCCCCAACGCCAACTAGCGCACCTAAAACAAGAACACCCGCAATAATCTTAGTCTTATTACTCCGACCGGAGCCATCTCCAGAGTCTCCGAAGTCGATAACTTCTTCTTTCATAGATGCAGGGTCGCCTGCTTCACTGTCTTTTACGAAAGGGTCACGTTTACCCATATTGGTCTCCGCTCGGTAAGTCCAAAGAGAAAATGAGGAAAAAGCTCAACTTAAATTATAGGTTTTTCACGACGCAAGCTGCAAGGCTTCGGCACTAGGAATTTTTTGCCTAACTCGCTAACGGGAAGCATTTAATGTGAATTCAGAACATTCTTGGCGAATGTAAAATTTTTTCAAAAATAGTGATTTCCTCACCATCCAAGGCTGAGAGCGTCAGATCGATAATAAAATAAGGTTTGTCGCTATTCGTAAAAAGCGAAGGATTTCGCCAAAAATCCTTCTCAGTGGTCAGTATAGACCTGCAGGAAGCCATTTGACGCTGCATTTCATCAGGTGAAAAAGGCAGATGATCCTGCACAAAGTAAGAGGCCCCGACTTGAATATTCTCTTGCCTGACTTGCGCGNNTCTGTGGGCGAATGCTTATATTGAAACCGAGCTTGGCTGTGGCTGCGGAAGAAAAGCGTCTCACAAGCTCTTGCGCTTCTGCGGATGGCCAGTCTTGGCTCGCGCGAGTGAAACAAACCCAGTCGGCTCTGTTCAAACTTGCTAAGGGCTCCCGGAGCGAACCTAAGGGCAAGAGAAACCCGTTACCAAAGGGACTATGTCCGTCCAGCAGTACGATATCGAGGTCACGTTGGATCTTGCGATGTTGAAAGCCGTCGTCGAGAATCCAATGCGTCGGTATTAAAGAAGCGTGTTTCAGAAACCATTGCGGAGCTTTGCTGCGGTTTCTGCCAACGATGACGGGCACTGTGGGATTTCTCTGCGACTGCATCATAGCCTCGTCAGGTCGTCGCAGAAGAGCTTTCTCAAAGTTCTGCGCTAAAACTCCACCTCCGAGTAAAACCAAGACATCACGTTTTCCCAAGGAGCTGCCATAGCCGCGGGTGAGAATGGCAGGTCTAAAGCCCTTGGCGTGGAGCTGTTTTGCCAGGTCCATCACAAACGGCGACTTGCCGGTTCCCCCGACTGTGAGATTGCCTACTGCAATGCAGCTGCCAGGTAAACGCTGCGAAGGCAGCCAGCCTTTGTCGTAAAAAAGGTTACGAAAGTAAACGAGCCACCCATAAACGTAGCTCAGAACGAGCGCCAAAATCCGTGCGGGCAAGGCTTGTTGATGATAAGGTAGATAGATTTTATAAGGATGCATTATAAAAATTTTGTNNAAGCGTTTTTGGTGCATAAGATCCGCAAACTTGCCACTAGCCGTCACTTTTCCGTTCTCAACAAACCAGATTTCATCAAACTTATGGAGCATTCCCAAGCGATGCGTAACAGCCAGTACACTTTTGGTCTGCGAACGTACCCAGAAGAGAAGGCGATCGAGAATTTCCTCCTCCATTCTAGGATCGACTGAAGACGTAGCCTCGTCAAGAAGAAGAAGAGCTTTGCCACGAAGCAGGGCCCGCACGAGGACAAGTCGCTGTTTTTGTCCGCCGGAAATATTGCTATTAATCGCCTTAATCTTGGTTTCGAGCCCACCAGCAAATTTGCTATGCTCTGCCTCAATACCCACTAAGTCAAAATTGGCATTCAACTCCTCAGCCACAAACTGATTGTGAAGTCCATAATTCAAATTTCCTAAAAGTGTATCATCGAACAAAAAGGGAATCTGGCTGACAAAAGAGGTACGAGAAACGAGATCTGCGAGACTGTGACTTGCCTCCCACTGCGAAGGACTCAGTAGGCCTGATAGGGTCCTGAGCAACGTTGACTTGCCACCACCGCTTGGACCGATCACTGCTATCGATTGGCCGGGATGAATGACCAAGGTCTCCGCTTCGATTTTAACTTCAGTGCTAAAACCCGAGCGCAGTATGCGAATGTCGAGTCGCTCAAGCTCTTGATAGGACGCAGCCTGCGCGATGGCCAAAGGCTCTTTCTCATTTTTTAAGGTCANNTCGAGTAAGTTTAAACTTTTGCCAAGTGCCCCATGCGTTTCGTGGAACTGTGTGAGTTGCTCCCCAATGCGACGTAATGGCTGCATGATGGCGCCCAAGGTGGCTAGAAAAATAATCATATCCGTCGCTGAAAAATGGCTAGCTATATCCCCTTGCGCAATAAACAGGAGGATCAGAGCGAGGGTGGCAAAGCTGAAAAATTCCAATAAAGGTGCGAAAATCGATCGCACAAAAATCGATTTTCGGATCGTTCGGTAATATTCCATGTTGACGTTTTGAAAGCGCTTCCTTTCATAAGCTTCGGCGTGATGAGCCTTTATAAATTCAAAACGTCGGCGAAATTCAAGGACCAAATCAGCCAGCTGCGCTAGTTTTTTTTGAAAGGCCTCAGTATAGGAAGAAATTTTTTTACCGATGCGTCCCACACCTAAACCGATAAAAGGACAAAGTACCATCAGACTTAATGCGGTCGGCCAGTGCACAAAAAAGAGGGTGACGAAGGCAGCGCTAATCATGATGGTGTCACGAACCAGGCTATTGGCAATATCTGAAAATTTATTCTGAAGAAAAAGCACATCGTTCATCAGCACCGACATCCACTCAGCAGGTGAGCGGCAGCTAATTTCACGAAAGGGCTGGTTCAAAATTGCTGTAAAGAGTTGATCGCGATAACGCTTGGCTACCAATAGACCGAAGTAGGCAGAAGTGACTTGGTAGAAATACGTGGCTAAATTTTTAAGGAATGCAGCCAGCAGCAAAAGGCCGGGGACACCGTAGATCAAGATATTTTTTGGAAACGTGACTTGGCTTAAGTGCGGCAGCAGCTGCTGGAGACGCGGGGATAAAAAATCAGCGCCCTTTACAAAGTTAGCGCTGACTTGCAGTGAAAAAAGTGTTTTAAGAAAAGGCCCCAGCAGCAGTAGAAAGAGACTCTGGGAACTGGCCAGCAAAATGAGGGAAAAAAAGAAAAACACCAGATGCCGCTTCTTCTCCCAAATCGGTTGAAGAAAGATCTTGAGAAAAACTTCTCTTGCACCTGTCTTCGACATATTAGTTCAAATTCAAGAGTTGGTTGATATGATCGAGTGCATTCGGTCGTGTGGGAAGGGAAAGATCTTGGCGTAAGCTGGCAAATTCCTGAAGCATGGCGCCTTTCTTGGGCGAGCTATTCACCAGAGTGAGTAATTCTTCTGCGACATCTTTATATTCAAAATCTTGAAGAAACTCGCGTACGACAGACTTGGCGCGCAGAATATTCACTAGACTTGCCCAAGCCACTTTCACATATTTCTTGGCAAGACAGTAGGTCAAGGGGTTCATGGAATAAATGACAACCAAGGGCGTCATGACCAAAGCACACTCAAGCGTTGCGGTACCGGAAGCGACGAGAGCCACATCTGCGGCACTCATGACTTCAAGACTGTTGCGTTGTGCAAAATGTACGTGCTTTTTCCCGAAACTCGCAAACCATTCTTGAGAGGCGCTATCTTGTAAGCTGGAAGCGATGGGGATGATAAACTGAGCGCTCGGTAAGTGTCTTTTGACTTCCTCGGCGATGGCAAGCATAGGCCCGAGCAGACGTCTGACTTCTTGGCCACGACTGCCCGGTAGTAAAGCGATGAGGACTTGATCTTTGGCAAAACCCAGTTCTTCTTTCGAAACGTGAATATCTGCGGTGCGTTCAGCGATGGGGCAGCCGACATAGTGGCAATTGACACCTCGTTCCTGGAAAAACGTCTGCTCAAAAGGGAAGGTTGCCAAGAGGAGGTCGACGTTCATTCGCAATTTCGTAATGCGTTTTTCGCCCCAGGCCCAAAGTTTAGGTGCCACATACTGGATAACGCGAATCCCTCGCATCTTGAGTTCTTCTGCTAACTTTATATGAAATCCGGCAAAGTCAACGAGGATGGCAACTCGAATATGGTGCCGATCGATGAATTCCAAAATGCGATTTTTGAGAATTTTAATAGCAGCAAGTTTCTTAATCACTTCGATCGTACCCATGACGTTGAGCTCGTCCATTCGCCCGATCGGGGAGACGCCCTCCTTAGCCATGGCTGGACCGATGATGCCACTGAATTGTATGCTAGGATGTTGAATTTTAATCTGGTGCACTAAGTCTGCGGCAAGTACGTCACCCGAAAGCTCACCTACCGAAACAAACCAGTGCGCGGGAGCGGTCATCGACAAATTCCTCGTGTACTGCGGTTG
>PLEQ01000491.1 GCA_003136475.1 Deltaproteobacteria bacterium | reverse complement strand
CTCCTCTGTAGGTGGAAAGAGCCAAGACTGCGATTCCTCGCTCGCGCTCGGAATGACAGGGCCTAGACTACGACTGTGAGGCTCGTCATCCCCAACGCATGTGAGGGATCGCAGACTAAGCTCGATTCCTCGCTCGCGCTCGGAATGACAAAGCATCGTTTTGGATAGGCCCTTAGCGCTAATGATCATCCTTTAGCTGAGAGAAGTTCCTTCAGACTCAATCCAAGATCCTTATAGTGTTTACTTTTCCATTCAAGAACACTCGGCTTTTGCAAGCTCTGACTGCGGAAAGAATCTTTTCCTTCCTCAATCAGGTAACGGAGAATCTCCTGTATGTGCGACTGACAATTCTCGGGGTTGCGATACTCACAAAAGACCGGTACTTGAAACTTCTGTCGAAAGATCTCAGGGTCGCCTCCGATTTGTTCCGCCTCGACAAAAATCAGATCTCGAGAATCTTCTCTAGTCAAAGTTTCTCTTTCGGTTTTGGTGATCTTCTTCCACAGGATTTTGACGGTCTTGCGCGTAACTGTATGTAGATCCGTCCGCTCTTGGGTACTGAGAACATGAATATGGAAAACAACCCGCATACCCCTTCTCAACTGCGTAACGATCCGTTCCCCACACACTTTTTGGAATTCAGGCCAAAGCCAATAGGTGGGTTGGTAGCGCAGAGGTACGGCACGAAACGCCTTTCTACCAGTTACCGTCAAAGTATAGTTCGCAAGTTGTTCCCATTGAAAAGCTGAGGAGTAGGACTGGTAAAAGTTAAAGTGGTGTTTTCTTTGCTGGGTCATCAGTTCCAAAGAGGCATCAACGTCAAGACCGAGAACCGACCAACCGACGGAAGTGCCAAGCTTCCCACAAACCTTGCCGAGAGATTCGTCATATCCCTGATCGAGGGAAAAATTCAAATCCGCTTCGCTTGCTCCTGCAAAAGAACTCTGTCTTTCAAAACAGCTCTGCCGAAATTCCCCACTTTCAAGAAGACCTTGACCTATCTCGATACCAAAGCCGACACTTCCCTGCAAGAATAGGAACAGAAGAAAAGCTAGCTGCGTAGGATTCATTCATCCCTCTGAGTACAAGTTCAACCTTCAAAACTAGATAGAGAAACTTTATCCGAACAAGGGATGCTAATTCCATCGTCCGTGAACACCAAGTTTCGCTTGCGATGATAGTTTACATCGCTTTGATCCATCATTCCCCTATTGGATTGAAAATCATTGAGTCCTTCACATACATCCTGACTGGAAGTAAAAAGGGTTTTGTAGCGTTTGGTTCGGGTAAGTTTTTCCATCTTATCTACAAATTCATCGACGTTTCTTTGAGTCCCAAATTTTGCTCCACGAACATTGATAGACTCTAATTTGGGAAACTTCTGTGCACCTGCTGAGCATTCGAGATCATACTGAGCTTCGATGTTCATCTGCCCGTTGAACTCCAAGTCCAGATGCTTAAGTTTTTGAAATTCGCAGATTTCCGGAAACTGCGTAAAAGCGTTGTCTCTCGCCAAAAGCGTTTCGAGGTTTTTATTGGACTCTAAGGGGGAAAGACTGTGAATCTCATTCCCATCCAAGATAATCTTTCTGAGTTGAGTCAAGCCGTTCAAGGGTCGCAGGTCCGATATTTCACGAGACACGCCGTCCGGAACAAACGAAAGGTCCAAATACTTCTTCTTCTCCAACTGAGCTTGCAATTCGGCACAGGTCAAGTGTTCCCCATCCGAAAAAACCTTGCGAACACGTTTAATGGTTTCTAAAATGGAAAGAGAATCGTTAACAAACTCGCAGTAGTTGTAGAAGGTCCACTCGAAGCTCAACTCTTCAGGCGCATAGGAGAGAACATGAAGATCTCTCACCTTTTGCAAACAGATTCCTGGCGCTTCAAAACAGACTTCTATAACTGAGAGCGTTTCACTGATCGATTTCTCAATATTCTTCCGCAAGCCCTCAAGTCGTGAACGCTCGCTAAAATTGGGCTGAAGATCCAAAAGCTTCTCAATAGTATCCCGATCTTTCGAATATTGAAGATACGCCTTGATCAGCCTTTCGCGCTTAGCCTTCACCTCCTGCAGCTCCGCACTCGTCTGACCTTGATCGACCTCCACTAAGCCATGGCTTCTGTAATCTGCCTTGCCAGAACCTAGAATGGCGGCGCCATTGACAGCATTGGGGTTGTACTCAAGATTTTTAAGCTGCTCGCCAAAAGATTGGCCATAATGGATGATAGCTTTGAGGGTTTCGTGACAGGGTTTTAAGTCTTTCAAACTACAACTCACGACGGGCACGGCTCCACTCTCACTATCTCTGAAAATTTCAGACAGCTTCGTAGGGTCTCCCCCGATCTGCTTCACAGAAATATTGATCGACGCGCTGGCGGCTAACTGGTCATTTTGCACACCGCCCTCGGCATTAGCTTTCAAAAATTCCAGAATATCCATTTTGAAGTTCGCGTGAAACGCGATCTTCGATTCTTTGTTGACGAAATTCATCGAGACCACGGCAATCAATTTTCCACCAAGATCCACTTGGCTTATAAAATGGCTGCCGAAAAACTTTTTCTTCGTTTCCACATTACGACTCTTGATCAGAGCCAAGGCGAGTTCTGTAAAGTTTAGACCACTCAAAAGTGCACTCTTCCCTCGAACATCGTAGACGTATGCGATGTTTGTAGAGAGTTCAGTCTTGGCAGCAGACGCAACAAAGTCCACACCTCCATGAATTGTAAAAACACCGACGGAGAATCCGGCGGAGGTCTTCACATTCAATTCGGTGAGAAGGTCCTCGAAACTAAGATCATGCTTGATTTGAATACTGGATTCTTGCTGTCCTCCATAAAGGATGGAAGCTATCCCATTGTAAATCAAAACCTGGGATAAGACTTCTTCCGTTTCTTCGTTGAAACCGTGCCCTAGCAAAGGCAACTGCGTTTTCATCCCCGCAAATACAGAAAAACTCATACAAGTTGAGAGTAGACCTATGGGTAATATATTTCTCATATTTTCTTTCTAATTTCTTGCAGGATGTGATTTCTAACAGCTTATTAAAGATCGCCAAGATCATGATTTACGCGCATACGGATGCGAAATTCTTTTTGCGACCATTCATTTTGGAAACGGTTAGAACCATTCAAGAGGCCTTCAGCAACATGTATGTTGTTCAATTTGTGAGTCGATACAGGTTCTAGGTTGTGCACGACGCCTTCGTAAATTTCCGATTGAATGGACATAAGTTTTTCGGCCTGAACCAAGCTGAGATCAGACTCATCGACAAGCCCGATCAGGGAGTCCTCAAGCCTTAGTTGGGAAGCTTTTACGACCGCCCCGCTGCCAAGAACAAGAGGATGGTTTTGCGTAACACGGAGAGACTTGCCCGTTTCGGTCCTTAAATTCAGAACGGTTTCTTTAGTCCGCCCTGAGATAAAAGCCTCAATCTCCTGGTCAGCAAAATGTGGATTTTTGAGTGTGGAGGCAAGCGTCATGGCAGACACATGGGTTTCAGTGCTCTGCGCTTCGCCAATTGGCAAATAGCCACCAGAGAAGAGCACCCGCTGCTCGGGAGTATAGCAGCCCCACTCACAGATAATGTAACCCTTCTTCCAACCGTCGCAAGAATCTTTTGGGTCTGTCGGAGCATTAAAATTACCATTATTGTGAATAAAAGAAGGGTATCTTTCTTCCTTCAAATGGTATTCCACATCCTCACCATCAAAAAAAGAGCATTTTTTTGCCCAAGCAATNNCCTGCTCATTGCTTAGCTGATCTTGTTCGTGGCAACGTAGCCAATGCGCAGGGGGAGTATCCTCTTTTCCTTCTCTTGCATAAACATCTAAAGCGCTCCCTAAGGATACCAGAGCCAAACCTGATAGAAGAAAAGACTTTAATAGACGCATGATCACTTCCCCTTAATAATGGTTAATATTCAAATCGACGATCCCCTGCGATCTCACAGCAAGACCTTCAATTTTTTGGGCATGGTTATGAATTAAAGTTACGACTTCTGAAGCACTTAAATCTGGATATTTCACCCTAACTTGAGCTACGAGGTTGCCTACTTGGACAGAAGAATACGACGTGCCGTGTCCTTCCAACATAGGTACAGCCAGACTTGGAATCTGACCATAGCATCCTTGTACCTTACCCTTCCTTTGGGGATCATACATCGCTACGATAATAACATTGGACGCTTTAGTCCTTGCCGCAGCCGACATAGGATCTAACTCAGGGTCCTCCATGTCATAATTGCCTGCGGCAAAAATAAAAACAGTCTCAGGATTATCAAAAATGACATCCTCTACCAAGCTTGAGATCTTCTCGAAATAAGAAATGACAGTGGAAACAACTTTTACTTTGTGCGCATCTAAAAAATCTCTTGCAAGCTTCTTTGTGTAATACCTAGGATCGAACAGATCCGTGGAAACGGTGAGAGAAATATTCTTTAGCCCTTTAGTCAAAATTTTAGCCATTGCATTGCCGTGTCCCTTCGGATTGACACCATAATTCAAAGACCAAAGTAGAGAATGAGGATCTTCAAAGGACCACGGAAAATATGGTCTTTCAAAAAGAGGGCTTTCCTTCAAATAGCTAAGAAAGCTATCCTGCTCATATAAAGCAGGAAGTTTTATGAGATGATCGTTATTAAGGAAAATAGTATCTGCTGCAGCATCCGATAGATCTAAGCTATTATCCACGAGATGAATGCCGAAGTGATCTTGATCTTCTTCAAGTGTATTTTCAGATCGAATACTTTTCTGTCTCTTCAAAAAACCCCAGAGATCTTGAAGAGGGGTATTCTCCTTCAGTATGATTTTGATATCTTCCGTACCTCGATTAAAAAAATATTTTTTTGAAAAGTTGAGATTCCCGTGGGCCCAAGCAAAGTTGGCATCATAGAGGGTCAGCTCAAGATTTGTAATCTGTCCTTCTGGTGACAGTATGACCCATGTTGAAAAACCCGCAGCCTTTATATAGAACACTCGTTCCAACGCAAAAAAGTCTTTAAATGATACGGAGTAATGATATTCAACGCTATCACTAAACCTCGCAAAATTCTTCGTGCAAAATGTGCATATTTTCGTGTCAAAACGCGAGTCAAAGGAGAGGCGAGTATCGTCTACGATTTCTTTACGAGCTTTTTCAATGCGCGAACAGATATGCAGAATTTTATCATCTGCGATGTCAAAAAAATTCTGCAGCTTGCGCCGGCAAAACCCCTCCGAAAGGGAGGAACCGTTCTTCGAAGGGGGACTCACGTTTATACTTTTGGGGCTACCCGGTTCCGGCGGGTTATATAAAGTTGATCGGAAACCCTTCTCATAGGAGCTCTCCAATCGCTCTTCTCTAAGAGTTATTTTGATTCTACTACCAAGAAAATGATCCTCGGCGGGACGATGTTTTTCATTGTAATTTTCTCCCGCCAGAAAAGAAAATCCATCAGAATCGATAGCCTCTGCAAGGTTCCTTTTATCTTCCATCGGGGAATTTAGAGAAGAAAAATGCATATAGAATCGCGGAGGAAACATGTTTGCCAAGCACTCGTGAAAACGCTTTTCATCGGCTTCCAGAATCTTGCTGAGCCTTTCCCACAAACACTGCGCAGCTTTGCGTGTCACGCGTAAGCTTGTGCAGCCTTGAAAAGGCGAGAAAAGCCTGTTGTTCTCGCAAAAGCAGGCGTAGAGATTCGGGTGCCAGCGCCCCCCCGACCCTGTGCAGACTGCTGCCAGATCATCCGGATCTTTCACAAGTGCGCCGGGAGCAAAGCTAGGAATTTCATCGGAGATAAGCAAATTCTTTAAATGAGAAGGAAGATTTTTTGAATCTGTAGGATAAGAAATCTCCCGACTATCTGAAAGAGCCTTCTCTTCTTTCACTGGCAAATCCTGCATGGCATGGGAAGAGTCCTCCTTACAGGATTGGATGAAGAAGGAAAAAAGAACCGATATAAAGAGTTGTGTGATATGAGATGTGGCCATTTCTATAAGACCTTATTTACAAAAGATTGATACTCTTCTTCCGACAAGTCCCTGGCTTTAAGCCCAATATAGTAATTGGTGCGCAAATGTTCCTTTTGTTTAGCATCAAGACTATTCAGCGTCTGGGCGGCAAGCTCAGGCTCGATCACAGTCAAAAGACGGATAAGNNGCATAGTGACAAAACTATCCACGACCAAACGTGTCGTGGAGTCTCCCGCTTTTTCGAGAACATAGTTTCCCAAAAAATCGATCAAAGCCATGCGTTCTTCCACAATCTCTGGAACGTTGTCTCGTGTCACCTGAAGATCTTTCAGAGACGCAAAATCCAAAAGACGAGCTTGAAAATATTCGATGTCTTGATCCGTTAAGATAAGTCTTTGAAAAAACAAGGCAGGATCAAAAAAGACATTCGAAGCTTTCTCTCGATAAATTTGAAAAGCTGCCTGTGCTTGATCAAGACCTGGTGGTACCAAGCGAATTCTTTGAAGAGCTTCCTCCGTGTTCTGTTTTTGTCGTTCCGCTAAGTGAAAAGCTTGAAGAGCTTGGGTCTCTTGGCTTTTTTCTTTTGAGGAAGAAAAACCCGTCGTCACACGAGCTCGGTAAAACACGTAGCCCAAACTTAGCAGACTTATAAATATAATGAGGAAAAATCTATACTTGCGATAGAAGACGGTCGGTTCGGAGCAAAATTGGAAGGACATTCTCATCGTAGCCTCTGAAGAATGATAAGAAGCTTCTTATCATTGTCTAAGAATTAAACAACAAAAATTTCATAAAAGTGATTGGCTGAATAGGGAGAGAAGACTGACTAGCGAGGTCTACATTACTAAGGTCCTGAGATCCCCTCTATCGAAGTTTCCCTTGTAGTAAAGCCTGCTTATCGAGTTCGGATAACTCGCGAAAGCCACCGATGAAATCATCACCGATAAAAATCATAGGGAGCGTTCGNNTAATCGTTGTCGTTCGTTAGATCGACTTCTTCATAGGGAATTTGACGCGATTTCAAGAGAGCTTTAGCCATTTCGCAAAAGCCACAGTACTCACGTGAATAAACAACAACTTTTTTCATCAAAACTCTCCTCAAATTCTAACGCAATAGCTGGTGAAACAGATCCTCTTTGCCCACCAAGAGGGAAAAATCAGCCAGGCTGCTGATGAGCTCAAAAGTTTGCTGGTACACACCGCTCGCATAATTGAGATAACTCGTAATATCGTCGCTCAAATCTTTACTGCTGATGATACCCTTCTGAAAGCGCTGATGATCTGAGGCAACGATAGCTTCCCACATTGTCAAACCTTCTTTTAATTTGAAATACGAGGCTCGTCCAGCGAGTAGAGCGTTCAGAGTCTTCTCGGAACGCACAGCAAACTGGGTCACTTGATCGCGCAAAGTATAATCAGCCTGTTCACGCAAGGCGAAGGTTTTCCGTTGATCCGAACGATCCGCCCCCCCGTTGAAAATATTCCAGCTAAAAGTGGCAGTATAACTTGTAGTCTGCGTGTCCTCTTGGGCAAAGGGAATCAGAGCTTTGAAACTTACTGTTGGCAAATAATGATAGGGAAACGCTTCGACTTGTAAACGAGCGCTGTCGCTCTTAAATTGCGAAATCGCAAGCGTTTCGTTCGAATGTTGGGCGAGCTGCTCACGCAAATCTTTTTCTTGCATTTTGAGGAAAGCATCTCCGATTTTGAGATCAGTACCCAAATTCGTGCGTGTGGCGTTCTGCCCGAGTGATACAAAGAGCTGTCGTCGTGAACTCTCAAGATCAGAGTCTAAATCCAGCAGGGCACGTTCTAAGTCCAGGTACTGCACATTCGAACGATAAAGCTCGGCACGAGGGATGAAACCCTTCGCAAAGCGCTGTTCACTTTCCCGTTTAAAACGTTCCACCATGGCAAAACTCTCGACGTACAAAACTTTCTTCTTCTCCAGAAGCTGCACATTAAAATAAGCTTTACGCAAGACATTGAGCAGTTCTTGACGATCCAAGACCTGCGTTCGATCTGCGATACGTTCGGAAAGTTCGAGAACCTGCTTTTCTTTGGACCATTGCGTCGGGAAGGGAATAGGTTGGGTTATCGTCAGAAAATTGGATGCGGTATTATCCGAACCGGTCATGGCTGTTGCATCAGCCTTAGGGAGTATTTCACTGTACTTGCGTATGAGGTCTTCGTGGGCGGCACGGACGCCTGCAGCATCGGCTTTTTGGCCGAAGTTATAATTCAAATAGAGCTGCTCGACCGTTTTTAAATCCATATCTTTGGCGCGTGCTAACGTCGAAAGAAGACTGAGAATAAGCGTTGCGACCGTCAGCTTCATCGTTTTTCCTTCATCAGATGGAGACTTATAGGCACCGCAAAGAGCGTCAGGGGAATCGAAATTGCCAAACCACCGCAAATTGTGATACCGAGAGCCTGTAGAACCTCACCCCCCGTGCCAAAACTGAGAGCGATGGGCAAGCTACCCAAAATAGCTGTGAGTTTGGTTAGCATAATGGGCCGAAATCGTAAGTCAGCGGCGGCAAGAATAGAATCGTTCTGACTCCTACCCTCTTTTTTCTGTGTGTTATAAAAATCGACAAAAAGGATTGAGTGGTTCACCGCAAGCCCACACAAAAGAATCAGCCCGAGCATGGAATTGATAGACAGCGGGCAACCCGAGGCAAAAAGTGCTACCGACGCACCGATAAAACCGAGGGGAATCACCAACATGACGATCAAAGATTCCATAAAATTAGCAAACTGCAAGCTCACAATCAACCAAACCAAGAGTAAGGAAATCGTCATAGCCAGCACGAGCGAGAGAATATTCTCATTGATCTCTTTTTCCGTGTCGACATAACTGAGCAGAGAGGGGTCGATGTGCATTTTCTTGATGAGCTCGAGCACTTCTTTTTTAACTTTTTCTTTCTCGTGTAGGTAAGAGTCTTTGACTTTTGCTGACAGCATGACGACTTTTTTACCACGTTTGGTATAAAGGTTGTCCCACCGCCTTTCCGCAACTAGCGAAAAAAACTGTCGCACGGGTACGATTTTGTCATCGACCTTAATCTGAAGGTCCGTTATATCCCGAGGACCATTCCATTCGCGGTCGGGAAAGCCCACTTTAACGGGAATCTTCTCACCATCTTCATAGGTTGTAAGAATTTCCTGTTCTTTGAGACGGGTTCGCACGAGGTCATAGACTTTATCGATACTGAAGTCGGTATAGTCTTTAGCAAACGCATGCACCATATCTTGATCCGTTTTCAATTCAAACGCATGTTTGAGACTATGATCCGGATTTTCTTCGACGATACCGACCCCATCGACGCCTTCGATCGCTTCGACCAAGCGCTCCAACAATTGCCGTTTTTGTTCAGGATCGTGTCCACCGATTTCCAATTCGACTAGGGGCGGTTCGGGAATTTTCAGTGAGGTCGGAAGCCACGGGTAGACACCAAAGTTCACAATGGGCGTATTTTTGAAACGATCTTCCAGGCGTTTTTTAAAACTGGTGACCAAGCGTTTGTCTTTGAGATTACAAAGAATCCAGGCGCCCTTTTTATGGACTTGCGAATAGAAGTGAGTAAGGTCTGAGAAAAATTCCTTTTTCAAAATCTCTTCATAGGGCGTGATCAAGGTGTCGACTTTTTCTACTTCCTGATTCTTGTCCGTGAAAGTGATGGAGAGCCAAACTTTATCGGTATCTGGCTTCGCTAGGATCTCACGTTTGAGAACGAAAATAAAAACACACGCTGCCCCTATAAAAAGCAGCAAGCAGCCCAGAAGAAAGCTTTTGCAAAAATAATCGCGTTTTAACGCCCACCGTAGGCCCTGCACATATTTATCTTTCAAGTGGTCAAAAGCGCGGATGGTCCAGTCGGACAGAAAGAAGCGCTTGCCGTGCGGATCGACGTTCTTGGCAAGGGCGATAAAAAGCGGGGGAATGATAAAGAGGCTGACACCGATGGAAATCACCAGCACGCATACCATCACATTGGCTAAATCACCGAGGACCGCATTGGCAAGCGGTGAAGTAAACGCTAGAGGTGCAAAAACCACGACGAGAGTTAGCAACGAGACAACAACCGCTTCTCGCACTTCAAGCACCGCCCGACTGGCGACATCGATGCGTTCGGTGAGAGACTGGGGTTTGGCTATTTCGTAGTGACGAGCAATATTCTCAAGGACCACAATGGAACCGTCGACTACCATCCCGGCAGCCAAAGCCATAGCGCCGAGGGAAATCAGATTCACCTCAATCCCCAAGGCCTTCATCACAATAAAGCCGCCGATCAAAGACAGGGGTATGGAAACCCCGATGATGGCGGTGTAGGTGAGCGAACCGAAGAAGAGAAAAAGAACGATGGTGGCAATCAATACGCCTAGGAGAACCTCGTGCCCAACGTTATTCACCGCTTCCCGTACGTAGATAGAGGGATTAAGGAGTTCTTCAAATTCGATATCACCTAGTTTCGGAAGTTCCCGGCGTACAATTTCTGAAACATTCTCACAAGCCTGCACAATATTCGCTTTGGCAGATATACTGGCACCAAAGACCACACCGCGCTTACCGTTGCCTTTGAGCACACTCTCTGGAGTGACCTTGCGTATGCCAACACTCGCAACGTCTTTTATATAGATGTCGTGTTTTTCAATTCTTTTTAGAAAGGTTTCTGCAATGTCTTCTACCGTACGGTTCTTCGTAGCTACGTAGAAAGAATACTTACCCCCATCCTTGAGATCCAGGCGTCCGAGTGCCAGATCCTCTTTGCGTTCTTTTAAAGCTCGACTGATCTCATCCGGAAACACGCCCCATTGCAGGAGTTTGCTTTCATCCAAGGTGATCCGAATTTCTTTGTTATAAGGCTGGGACAGAAAAACCGACTCAAGACCTTTGACTTTTTCAATCTGTCCCTTCACTTTGCTATCAAGCAGTTGGTAGAGATCTTCTTCACTCAAGGTATTGGAGTGTGCGGTGTAGACAATCTCGTTATTTTCACCTTTGCGACTATTGAATTGGAAGCCTCCCCAGTCTTTGGGGAACTGGCTCTCAATCCCTGCTAAAATCGACTTGATTTGGGTCGTAGCTTTTTCTTCATCGTAACCCCAACCGAATTCGACTTCCCAAGAGGCATTGTTGGTTTCGTAGTCGCCGGTGATATTTTCTACATCTTTGATCGAGAGAATTTTACTCTCTATATCATTTCCGTAACGTTCACTAAAATCTTCGGAGCTGATACCGTAGGTATCGACATTGATACTGATTGTAGGCCGTGAAGTTTGTGGATAAAGGGCGATCGGCAGACGGAAGAATTGCAGGAGACCCAGGCCGCAAATCATGAGGATCAGGAATCCCACTGCAGAGAAATTGCCGTAGAACTTTTTTAACATGAATCCCTGCTATTTATTTTTTGGGAGCATGCTCTGTCGGCTCAGGACTGGCTATCTTCACTTTTTGACCTTCCTGAGGCATCTTGGAGAACGACGTCACGACCCGCGTCTGAGGACCAATTCCGTTGAGAATCTCCACATCCTGACCGTAATGTTGTCCCACCTCGACAGTAACGAAACTCGCCGTGTTATCTTCTTTAAGAACCAAAATGTGTGATTTTTGCCGACGCAAATNNTGGGGTACCCGATACCCAAAATGGGGGTTTTTCTTCACCACCACTTTTGCGAGCAAGCCTGGGTAGGCATTCCGGCAATGCTCCCTCGGCTGACAAGGAATCGCAATGCTTACGGTGAAAGTCTTCGTTCGCAAGTCCGGTGCACCAGGAATGAATTTCACAATCCCCTGCAAGGTGCTTGGTTTATCATTGGCAGAATGGAGAATGACGCTAACGGGCTCGTCTTTGTTGAGAAATTTTAAATCATCAAGGGTTGCTGAAACTTCAATCTTGAGGGCTNNTGAGAGGTCCGCAATCGCAAGCAGTTCCTGATTCTTGTCGACATGCGTTCCAGCTTTTGCGAGCAGCCCGATGACAACACCCGAGCGAACGGCACGGACCACGTGGTCACGAAACTCGTAACCTTCACCATCGGGCTTGATGACGGCTAGCTTATCACCCGACGCAACTTTAGCACCATCTTGCACCAAGACTTCCTTAATCTGCCCTGCTAAAGGGGCATATAGCAAATCTTGCGTCTTGGCCGCTAAGGTTCCGGAGTATGTTAGGAAATCAAAAAGCTCCTGTTTTTCAAACTGTGCCACTATAACTTCAGGCAGCTCTTTCTCTTCCTTTTCCTCACGTGCTCGCTCCTCAGCATCTTTGCCCCCTTGACGTGTGCAAGCGGAGCCAAGCAGCAGGAGGGCTAGCAGCATGATNNCATGCTTGTCTTTCATCAATTTCACCATCCTTAAAATTTTCGAGCTCAGACTCGAAGAGCATCCGAATGCAGATGAAGAACTCTTTACGAAGCACTATTAAGCTGCCCGAAGCGGACACGCCCCTTACGTTCAATCTGAAGGAGAATGACACTGCGTCCTTTACTCGCTTGCTCAAAAGTCTCGATACTCAGCACATGGTGTCCATTGACACGCGTGATGACGTCCCCTTCGCGGAAGCCCTCACGCCAAGCGACAGATGTCGGCTCAACATGGGTGATCACAAGTCCCGCCTTCGCTACAAAAACGTACTGT
>PLEQ01000061.1 GCA_003136475.1 Deltaproteobacteria bacterium | reverse complement strand
CTTTTAGGGGCGGGTAGTTCACCATTCTGCAGGCGAAGCGTAGTGCTCGCCTGGCATTTTTTCATTCAAGCGCAAAATATAAGGCTGCATTTCCCCTTGAGAGGAAGATTGCGCTCGCATTTTGTTCAAGGTAGGGTCAGTGCCAGCAGCGCCGTTGCTGTAGATTGGGCGGGTGAGAACCACTGTTGCTTTTTACCAGCCCATTCGCCCTGCTGGGATTCTCCCAGGAAAACTGAATCGCTGTCAAGAAAAGCCANNAATATACTCCGCAAGCTCAGTTCCATTTTTGGAACTGAGCGCAAGCTTAGCATGACTCAATAAAGCTTCCGTGCTGAGCGGGACAAAATCAATAGAGTCATTCTTGGCGTCATAGACACGCGCGAGCGCAACGAAGAATTGCGAGGAGCGATCATAGAAACTTGCACATCTGCTCGTTTTCTTACTCTCGATCACTTGCCGAATGTAGCGCAGGGCAGATTTTTTTGCCGCAGCTGTTTCCACAGGCAGGTGTCCGCCTAGGCTCTCAAATTGAGCTAGGGCATGGAGGATATTAAGATTGACAACACAATCGGTATTGCTTTCACGGGGGATAAACCAAGTGAAAAAGGCCCCCGAGCGCTGGTCATGATACTGGCCGAGTACCGGCAACAGTTCTTCCGCTGGCGCTTGTCCTTGCGCCATTTGCCACAAAAACCCTAGCGCAGAATCATCAAAATCGTTCGGTAAATCTGGAATCCCGGTCACGCTAATAATTTGTGGATCGGTACTAAAATGGTGGAAGGATCCCGCACGTAAGGGCCAAAAATTAAGCGTACCAGCACTTTGTGCCGAATCACTTCGATAGGCTTCGAAAGCTTCCTGGAAGGTTTGCTGGACCTGTTTATAGCCTACCAAGGCCTGTTTTTTATCGATTTCGTCAAGCATAAGCATAGTATGGAGACCTGTAAAAATGTCGGTCTCGCTAAAAACGCGGCTGTCACCTACCGCCTGAACGGTGTTGGGCCAAAGTCCTACAAAACGCACGTCACTATGTTCAAGAATTTGAGTGGACCTAAGATAATCATATAATTTCTGTTCAAGCGTGAGTGTAGGCGTTGCAGCAAAAGCTAATTGCGATGCGAGAACAGCCACCATGAAAATTTGACGCATAGATTCTCCAACCATGACAAATGAAAGGTTTCAATCATCAAAGAGTCGGATATTTTTTCTAAGAAAACTATGAAATATGTCATTCTAGCTTTGTTCAATCACAAAAGAGCAACACAGATGGGCAGACTACAAAACTCTACCCATCATTTTTTAGTACCACTTCGATTATTGCTTGTTAAGGATATTAATCATGTTTCTGGCATGTTTTATATCTTGTTCTTGACCATTTTTATTACCACCAAAAAGTAGCAGAATACGAACCGTCCTCTTCTCCTCGGTTAAGGTATAGTAGATTCGCGTGCCATTGCCAAACCTAAGCTCCGCTAGCCGACTATGAAGGTTACGGCTAGAAATATTTTGTCTGCCGGCTTGAATATTGGCGATTCTAGTATTGATCTGGTTTTGATCGACATCGGATAGATGTTCATACCAATTATGAAAATCATCTGTTTGGCTTATTTCATAAAAAACAGGATTTACACTTCGTTGAATTTGCGTAATAGCTGTCGTCGGATGAAGAGCTGCTCGTGTGCCATGTTCATTTTGACGTTTGCGTATTTTTTCTAAACTTTTTTGAAGTGCGTCGGTTTGCGTGCCTCTCGGTACTGCCGTGGATGCACTTCCCTTATCAGAAAAATCGTATATGTCGTCATCATCAGTATCCTCAGTAGCACTATAAAATTTTGAATTTTTTGTATTTGGAGATTTTTTGGCTTCAAATTTAGAAGTTCGAAGTTTCTTAGCCTCTTCGACTTCATTTTTAATCTTTTGGGCTCTCTGAACCTTCACTTTAGCGTGTTTGCGAGCGTGTTTGATTTTAGCAGTGATTTTTAAGAATAAGGGTACAGTTGGTAAGAGCGATAAAAAAGCCCCAACCGAATAGTAAATAATTTCGTCAAAGAAATCATTATATTCTTTACGGTTCTCAAAAAGATCCAAGAGACCTCTACGTCGATCATAGTTTCTATATGTCCGATCTCTATAATCATCGTCCTTGTCATCACTCTCGGATTGTTCACTAAGGACTAGAGGTTTTTTCGACGCATTATTACTATAATTTTTACTTTTACTATAAAAGATAGCGTCTAATGGGCTGTCTTCATTCTTCTGCTCGAATTCTGATTCTGATTCAAGGACCCCACTGTCCCTATTGTTGGAATTTGACTCGATAGCTTCGCTAAAGCCACTTTGGTAAGCCGTTCCGAATGCTAAGGAAAGGATTATTTTGCTGATAAGTATCTTATTAAACATATTTAACGATGCCTCAATGATTGATTAAGTATGATTGAAAACACGGTTAGCCACTGGGCTTCAATAGCCAATGGACCATGCAATTTTCTAGTGGAAGATGCAATACTATATAGGAGGCTGTATGGTTAGGAACCAAACATAAAACCAGATTTGATCGGGAGCCACTCTCAAATTATTTAAAAAATTTAATACAGCTCTAATTTTGAAAGCGGCAATTGTCAAGGTTATTTGTTGAAGG
>PLEQ01000272.1 GCA_003136475.1 Deltaproteobacteria bacterium | reverse complement strand
CTACAGGGCCATTAGCCCTTATGTCTATGGTCAACGAAGCCGGTAGATACATCATGCAAGGCGGCGCCAGAAGATCTGCTATTTGGGCAGGCCTGAAATGGTCACATAAAGACGTAACAAAATTTATGAACCTTAAGAATTATGCAGATGATCTTAAGACACTCAAATTAAAAGATTTTAACTTCCCTCTTCCTATGGAAGGTACAAATATTTCAGTCGTGTATGATACCGAGTTCTTCATTGCTATCGAAAATGAAAATCACCCCATGCACGCTATAGCCAAAAGTGTTTGGAATACAAATTGTAAGCAAGCTTTTTCTACAGCTGAGCCAGGAATGAGTTTTAATTTCAGAAAAGACAATGAAAATTTACGCAATGCCTGCACAGAAGTGGTTTCAGAAGACGATTCCGATAAATGCAATCTAGGCACTATTTGGATCAACAGGATCAAAGATAAAAAAGAACTGGCCAAGATAACTAAACTGTCAACTCTATTTCTTCTCTGTGGTGGCATTTACAGCCATATCCCAACTGATAAGATCAAAGAAGTGGGAATTAAAAATAACAGGATCGGGTTAGGTCTGGGCGGCATCCATGAATGGCTTATGGCCAGAGGGTATCCATACGAAGTGGTTCCCGAACTCCATAAATGGTTGTCTGTTTACGAACAGGAATCCGATTCCGCAGCTTTCATGGGAGCTAAACAATTGGGAGTATCTGTTCCCAAAGGCGTAAGAGCTATCGCTCCTACCGCAACCATCGGAATCATTGCCGAATCCACAACTGGTATTGAACCCTTGTTCTGTAAAGCCTACAAAAGGCGCTACCTTAAGGATGGAAAATGGGTACATCAGTATGTGGTTGACGGATCTGTAAAGAGATTGCTGGAACAAGGTATAAAGTTAGAACATATTAAGGACTCCTACGATCTTACATTCAAGCAAAGAGTTAAGTTTCAAGCCGATGTCCAAAATTATGTCGATATGTCCATATCTTCTACCTGTAACATGCCTTCGTGGGGTTCAGAAGAGAACAATGAAAACAATTGGCAGAAAAATGCCGATGTATTGTTGAAATATGCCAAGCGTTTGAGAGGTTTTACCGTATATCCAGACNNTGACTAGAGTTTCTCTAGAAGAGGCTCTGGCTTCTGAAGGCCAAGTATTCGAAGAAACTGAAAATACTTGTTTAAATGGTGTATGTGGGCTATAGTAAAATTATGAAAAAGAAAAACAAAAAAAAGCCGTTTACAATTCTAGTAGAGAAGGTATCAGCAGAGTTCAAATCTGCGATAGATACGGCAGATAAACAGCCTAATATCAAACCGTACAATCTTTTAGTTTACGTATTGAATTCTACTCCACATATGAGAAAATTTGACACTATGGAACAAATGGGCAAATTTGTAGAAAAGTTTCAGAAAAAATATCCTGATTATATGTCCATCGATTCCGGTAACTGGATCGATTACGTAATTAGCGATATCAGAGGTGAAATCTCCTTTTTCACTGATGGGATTAGCGTAAAATGAGAACTTTCGGAGAAATGCCAGTTGCGCATGCCGTTCTCCTAGAAGAATTAATTAAGTTGGAAGAATTTTTCACAAGGGGAAAAGATCAAATACCTGACATAATGCAATCCAGAGGCCTGGTTAGCATGGCCCATGACTACTATCAGATCTATATGGAAGAAGAAGGCGAGAGATTGATCGTTATGGCCGTAGAGACTACTCCTGATTATTTTCAACGCGGAATCTACGATCACATGGAAAAAGATGCAGCTTTTAATCAATTAATATATCAATTGGAAGGCACTAGGGCGCTAGATCTCATGAGAGNNTGACCTGTCAATACTGCAATTCTCAGTGGAAACAGGATTATGTATACAAGACAGATTTGCATTGCAAAACTTGTAAAGATAGAAATATTAGAGTTATCGATACCCGAGTAGACAAAATAGACTATTACGAAGGTTCACCGCCTTTTCCTCCCAAAAAAGAACCCATTACCTATGACAACTATTTATGAAAAAAAGAGATAAGTTGCCGATAGACAAGAAGTTTTTCGCAGACAGGCTTCCCATGAAATTCATCGAAATGTTTACAAATAATAAAGTTGTCAAAACTATTGAATTAAAACCTGGAAAGGCTAGAATAGCTAGAATAGCCAAAAAGAAAGGTAAATGATTATGTGTTTAGTTTGTACTGATTGGGAAAAAGGAAAATTAACTAAGAAAGAAGCTCTGAGAAATCTGGATGAAATCGAATTCGATATCGAGAATCCAGAAGAACTTTCTCACTATTTCGAAATTTTGACAAAAGTTAGTAAGGAAAATAAAAATGACTCTACCGGATGAAAGATATAGAGCGATCATTAAAGCCAGAGATTTTCTAAGAGATCTTTTAAATCCTAAAGCCACACCTAGGGTTCCAAAAGAAGTTCGTAGGGAAGCTTACCGCGTACTCAAGCATTTCATCAGCAGCTATGAATTGGAAAAGCTGGCAGAAAAAAGCCCCACTATTTTAAGGAAGACAAATGACTAAGCCCAAAATCGTATGTATTTCTGACACCCACATGCAATTGGACAAAGTGAAGATTCCTAAAGGCGACATCTTGATTCATGCCGGAGATCTTACCTATAGAGGCGATATTCGAGAGATTTCTCACGAGTTGAATGAGTTGGGAAAATATAAAGACAAATTTAAACACATTATTTTGGTAGAAGGCAATCATGATGGCCTGGGAGAAGAGTTCCCGGANNCACTCTATTACGAGATTCCGGTGTCACCATTGATGGCATCAACTATTATGGGTCTCCTTATCAGCCCGAATTCTGTAACTGGTATTTCAATCTACCTCGCGGTGAATCTTTGAAACAGAAATGGGCATTGATCCCGGACAACACCGATGTTCTGATCACCCATGGACCGCCTAAGGATATTCTAGACTTAGTTCCTAGGCCGGCAGGATTCCATGCTGGATGTCAAGATCTTTACAATAGAATTCAGCAACTACCGAATCTAAAGCTTCATGTATTTGGGCATCTGCACATGAATCATGCCATTGTAAAACTTGGAAATACGTTTTTTGTAAACGCTTCGGTTTGCACCGAAAGTTATGAACCGATCAATAAGCCGATTGTTGTTAGGCTCCGCTAGAACCGAACCCGCCAGCTCCTCTTTTGGTTTCGGAAAGTTCTGTAACTTCTTCGAGTTCGAATTGAGGAACTGGAATAATGATTAATTGGCCGATCTTATTACCAATCTCGTATTCTTTGGAATCGATGCCAGCCAATACATTTTTGTAAAATCTAAATTTGATTGGACCCCTATAAGGGGCATCGATCACTCCGATACCATTACACAAGCTTTGTCCAGTTTTACTGACACTGGATCTAGCTGCAATCAATCCCATGAAGCCTTCTGGGATCTCAACTGCAATGCCTGTGTCATATTCCCAGTAGTTGTAAAAATTATTGAAACTTACGCTGATAGCCGTTAGA
>PLEQ01000278.1 GCA_003136475.1 Deltaproteobacteria bacterium | reverse complement strand
GGTACCAAACAATGCCACCGAAACTCACTCGCTTGGCAATAGCCTCCGGCTGAAGGGCTGAAAGGGTCAAGGCGTTGCCCTTGGCTCCAGGCAAATTCCTGACAACTGCGAATGAGTTCGGCACTCTTGGCAAACGGAGAAGCCTGCATACACACTTCTTTTGTTTTACAAAGGCTCAAGGAACGCGTGCCGTTCACACAGAGTTCGTTCAGATCCGGATCTAAAAAATAAGCCACCAAGGTGTCAAAAAACTGCTCGCTTTTCATCTTGCCACCTGCTGACACAATGCCTCTGCGCTTGCAAAAGAACTCGCACCATCCTCAATAAGAATCTGACTGCCTTCACAAAAATAATGAGCTTGATCTGGGATAAAAACCGAAACCTCGCGACCCTGATCAAGAGCTAAGCGTGCGGTTATCATAGCCCCCGACTGCTTCGTAGCACCCATGACCAGCGTCCACATCGACAAACCGCTGATGATCCTGTTGCGAATCGGAAAGTCATACGGTTTTGGCAACTGATCCCAAAGACGCTCCGANNGATAAAAGCAGTCCGCCATTTTTATAAATTGCAGAAAAGGTTTGCGAATTGCCTCGCGGATAAAGCTGTCGGAGCCCGTTTGCAAAAACAACAATTGCCGGCAGAGGAACTTTCCCAGAACCTAAGACACCTTCGTGGGTTGCCACATCGCAACCATAAGCCCCGCCACTGACTATGGTCACGCCCATGCCCGCAAGGAGGTAGCCAAGTCGATAACTTTCATGCAAAACCAATTTCGCTGTTCGTCTGGAACCAACGACCGAAACCTTCGGTGTTTTCAAAATGTCCAGATCTCCAAGCATCGTAAGTCCAATTGGCGCTTGCGGAATAGCTTTGAGAACTTCAGGATAAAGCGGGTCACACAAGAGCAGGTAGTGCGGTCCCGCCCCACGACACCATTTGAAATGTTCGTTAAGCTTACCTAGCAAAATCAAAGCTTCGGGATCAAAACGCGCAAGATAGCTTTTAAACCACGGCAGAAGATTGGATGGTTCATTTTTTTCTTCATTAAGAAACCATTCCCAATGCGAACACGACCAACTTTCAACACCCAACTGTGGCTCCCAATTCAAAGAACTCACCTCGCGCGGAAGATTAACGGACGCATAGCGACCTATAATTTGAGACACGACATGCGCTACCGCAAAGTAGGGAGGAAGAGACATCATTCTTAACCTGAGCTTAAAATTGCACAAAGGAGTGTGAATCTTAGTTATAAAGGGGAGGTCAGGCGACAGACAAAGGAAAGAAGACACCGGAGGAGACGAAGCGCAGTTTTAATTTTCGCTAGTTGCGAAATCTCCGACCACGACTTCGAATTTGGAGGCAACGACATAAGCTGCTGAGCTGTGGGGTGTTGTATCCACGATGAGCACGGTCCCGATAAGTTGCGGACTTTTACTGACAAGGTCACGAGCGACGGGGTCCATATAAAGATCCAGTAATTGGTTGGTTTCCAAACCGGAATCCGCCCCCCTATCCAGGTAAACGATGCCGTTCTCTCCCCCATATTCCGTGTCGGCATCGGTGAAGGTCACAACGCGTGCCTTGGCGGGAAAATGCTTACGTTTTGCAGCTTTTATTATAAATTCTCGCTCAAGGTTGAGGAGCGGCACAATGAGGTCACCAGCTTTTGCAACTGAATTGCGTTGAACTTCGATAATAGCGGTAAGCTCTTTAGATTTTTTCATAGTTTTCTCCAATTTCCTTACGATCGCAGTGCCGGTAGCCGTGTATTGGAACCATTTTTTTCCAATCGCATCTTTGCGCACATGCCCGGGGCGAAGGATGGTGTAGACTTTGTCTTTCTCAACCATGCCTTCCGTTCTCACCAAAGCATGCCCTCTTTCCCCTATGATCACTTCTGTCTCAAGCCCACTCTCTACAACACCCAGAGGGGTGACTTTTTGCGGGTATATGAAACCCGGAATCGTCAATTTCATCGCAGTGTGTGCCGGTCGATACTCGCCCACGGATATAAAGCTCTCAGCATAGGGCTCGACATCCCGCAAGCCTATAAACTTAGTCGGTAGGTCCTTGAGAAAGAGGGCAGGATCAACCGTATTGAAGAACAAAGTTTCAAAGCTAGGAGATTTTTGATCTTCTTTCGGATCGTGTTTGGGATTGACGCTGTGCGTTCTATTCCACAACGGAGCTTCCGTTTGTGCACCTAGCTCGAAACCAAACAAGCTTAGTAGAACGATAAACCAGGCTTTCATAATTCCTCTTCATTTATATTCTTGAGTATTTGTTTGGCAAGCTCCGCATTTTTCTCACTGGGATAATTCTTAATCAATTCGCGAAATTTACTGAGCCCTTCGGCACGTCTGCCCATTGCCATTTCGGTCTTCGCATAAAAGAGCTGCGCTGAAGGAGCCAACTCATGCTTCGGAGAGAGTTCCAAAAAGCGCAAGAAAAGATTCTTAGCAGACTGAAACTCGTTCAGCTGAAACCAGCAGCGCCCCAGCCAGTACATAGGTTCACCCTGCGAAAGACTGCTATCGGCCTCACGATCGAGCTCGGAGAAAGCTAAGAAGGCTTTATTCCAACTCGCTTCCTTAAAGAGCGCTTTAGCGGATTCTAACTTCTGCGCATAAATTTGCTGAGGACTCGCCTTAGTGGGCGGAAGACGGGTGCTCGCCCGAATCGACGAGTCGCGGGGCGCTTGAACCGCCTTTTCTGCAGGTTTGGGCGCTTCTGTTTTTTCTTTCCTCTTCTCTTTTGATCCGTGGTCTATAAGCAGGGCCTGCTCGAGAATTTTCATCCGTTGTTGCTGTTTCAAAACAAGACTTTCTAACTCATCAATGCGCGACCACAAGCGCGCCTGTTTGAGTTCCAAGTCTTTGAGGAGCTTTTTTTCGCCCCCAGACTCATCCTCCAGCGTGGCAGCATCCTGGGCGGGGCTTTCATCCACTTTCTTATCTTCAACAGACTTCTCGTTGAGTGCTACGCACCCGCTTAGGAAGATGAGAAGCCATAAAGCTAAGGAGCCTATAAATTTCTCAACGCGTCTGGGCATAAAGTGTCCTGTACTACATGTCCTAAGAGTCTCCACCGAGGATTGGAGACCTATCTTTTTTTCGGATTTGCTTCTATTTTATCATGTGCCGACGTGTCGACACAGTCCTCGCCCCTGATAAAGCGATAAGAGGCAACAGGTAAGCGTAGAAGTTAAAAGGACTTGGGAAAGAACTGCCTAGGAACTGCCAATGAGAAATTTGTGGGTGACTATTTTCCTTTTCACGGTGAGCGCTGTCTATGCTGCCGACAATACAGACTCCAGAAAATTCCCTGACGATAGAAATCAGAGCTTCCTGCTCGGGCTTGGCGGTAACTATCCCATCGTGGACTCCGCAAATGAATTCGGACCTTCGATATACCACCCGATCGTTGGGGTTCGGCACCTAACGGAAAACTGGGTATTGGGCCTATCGATGCACTTCAAATTTTTCAACGAAAAGGCAGACAATTCGCGGTTAGCTATTTGGGCGCTGGAGGAAGAGACGAGCTATCGCATACGTCTTTACCACCCCTTCTACATGCTGACCGGCATAAAATTCCTATATCTCTATCCCGTTCAAGGAGGGGTCTATCCGCTGCGCAGGAGCTCTGATTACAACCCCGAGGTTGGCATCGCTGCGACGGTTTCTTTTCTCTATTTTCTTTCCCAGCAAACGGCACTGGGTGTCTACACTGACCTTTGGCGGGGAACGGCTTCCCGCACTTTGGAAGGCATTGAAACCGGCGTACACTTTATGTTCCCCACAACATTCTAGGTCTTTTCGCACCGCGCAAAACGCAGGCTTGTGAACCAGCCCGAGCGCTCGCTCGCCCATAAGGAACTGAGACCAAATTTTTTATAATAAGTCGTTTCGGGATGTTGACCTTCCGTCAAATTACTGCCACTGATCGAAACTTTGGTCGCTTTCGGTACAAATAGAAAATCTGAACGCGAAGGGAGAAATTCTCCGCGTGCGATATAAAAAATTTCATTCTGTGGGTTCACTGTGTAACATTTGCTTGCGATATTACAAAATCCCTTTGCGGCATCTTGCAGACCCAGGCGGCTAGCAAACTCGTTCAGTTTTTCCTGCACACTGGGAGGGGCATACGCCGCAACCAAAACGCGTTGGCGACAGACGTTAGGGTCATTGAGGCGCATATCGATCAGAGCAATGAGACGCTCAAATTCATCACCTGTCATTCTGTCATCGATCTTCAAGTTGATCACGGAAATATTTTGACCTTCAAGTTGGAGGCGCTCGAAAGAGAAGACACTCGACCCCACGCGAAAAATGTTGCCACTATCATTGGTTTTGAGAGCCAGCGGCAAAGTCAAGGCCAGTGCGAGGGACTCCACTTCCCCGGTATCCGGGTAGCTCTCGATCGGTACCAAACTCCACTTGTAGCCTCTGAGGGCGCCCGCGGACAAAATTTCCATGTCGGATTCAAAGGGGTTCTCAGCTCGCTCCATAAGTTCCTGCAGAACCAAGAGGTCAGGCTTTATATCTCCTAACTCCTTATCGACAATTGCCAAGCGCTCTCTTCGAAATAGCCAATCGCCACGCCAGCTTTTCGCAGGACTGCGCGGCACGAGACGTTGATTAAAAAGGGAAAGGAATTGAATTTTGACTTCGTGAATATCGTATTCTCTAGCAAGATCATCGCTCGCAGGATGTACACAGGAGCTGTGCATCAGACCCAAAACTGCGAAAATGAAAATAGACCTTAACAACCTAAGTACCTTGCGATAACCATTCGCTGAATTTCACTGGTGCCTTCGCCTATACGGAGCAAAGCCGCATCACGATAATGTCTTTCGATCGGGTATTCTTTCATCAGACCGTAACCCCCAAAGGTCTGCTGGCCCTCTCGTGCGCAGAATTCCGCAAGTTCCGAGCAAAAAAGTTTAGCCATCGCGGCTAGTTTTTGAAAAGGCAAACCTTGCTGCCTCAGCCAACAAGCCTTGTAGAGTATATTCTCTCCAGCCTCGATACGCGTTGCCATATCTGCAATTTTAAAGGCTATAACTTGATGTTTCACTAAAGCTTTGCCAAAGGTTTTGCGTTCTTGGGCATAGCGGAGGGTGAGTTCTAAAGCGCCCTTCGCTAGACCAAGTCCCATGGCAGCGATGGATAGCCGGCCATTGTCCAAGGTCTCCATCATAATTTTGAAACCTTGACCAATTTTTCCTAGAATCTGACTTTCAGGCACACGAAGATTGTCAAAGAAAAGTTCCCCGGTGTTAGAAGCGCGCCACATCATCTTATCTNNCCGAAAGCTTAGGCCTTTAGTTTTTTGCGGCACGAGAAAGCAGGTGAGTTCGGGTCGTCCAGTTGCGGATCGACCGGTCACGGCTTGGACCGTGATACCTTTGCTGATGTCAGTAGCACTATTCGTGATCCAGATCTTTGAGCCATTGATGACCCACTCATTTTTTGCAGCATCAAAACGGGCTACCGTCTTACTCGCTTGAGCATCGCTGCCGGCTTCTGATTCCGTGAGGCCAAATGCCCACAGTCCCTTACCCGTGCAGAGCTCAGGTATATAGGTCTTTTTTTGCGCTTCCGTTCCATAATAATAAAGCGGTCCGAGGCCTAAGGAATTATGTGCCGCAATCGTTGCGGCATGGGAACCGTCAACACGCGCAATTTCTTCGACTGCAACGATATAGGAGAGATAGTCCAATCCGTGACCACCAAACTCGGGGCTGACAAAAACACCAAACAAACCGAGCTCACCCATTTTGGCAACGAGCTCGTAGGAAAAACCTTCCTTCTCATCAAGTTCCCGAGCTTTGGGGGCAATCTGTTGCTCAGCAAATTCTCGAACTGAGGCTCGCAAGAGCTGCAATTCCTCACTTTCACTGAATTCATACGACATGCTTCAATCCTCCCAGCTGATAGAAACTCTACCTTCCCGGCCACTAGCTCCGGTGAGTATGGCAATGTAGGACTTATACCGCCAAGGCGAAATGCTACCGTTTTTTACAGCTTCCTGGACCGCACACGCAGGTTCATCCAAATGACGGCATTCTCTATATTTACAGCGACTGATATAATCGCGTAAGTCGACGAAACACCAGCTGAGATTGATGGGATCATAGTCTTTAATCATAAAACTTCTGACACCTGGGGTATCGATCACGAAACCTCCGGTCCCCAATTTTAAAAAGCTTGCATAAGTTGTGGTATGCCTGCCTTTGGTCAAGACCTCTTCATCTTCAACGTCTTGAATAAGTTCTGGTTGCATAAGATTGATCAACGACGACTTACCCACACCCGAATGACCGACAACAAGGCTCACTTCATTTTTGAAAACGGCAGCAAGGTCTTCATCTACACGGCCGGTATCCGCTTGCGTTACAAAAACTCGGTAACCTAAAGACCGATAGAGTTCGATCATAGACTTAGTATCATTTCGAAAGGCTTCATTTGGGCTTTTATCAAGCAAGTCCTTCTTATT
The DNA here is from genome assembly GCA_003136475.1 of Deltaproteobacteria bacterium. Classification (GTDB taxonomy): domain Bacteria; phylum Bdellovibrionota_B; class Oligoflexia; order Oligoflexales; family Bog-1112; genus BOG-1112. The sequence goes on along the minus strand of PLEQ01000278.1, from coordinate 20,798 downwards.
CAAAACAATACAGGNNCTTCAGAAAGAACAAGAAAACGGTCGATGAGTCCCCATTTCAACTTGGGTGCTAAAAAGCTCGCAACCACAACCATCTGGGAAATATTCGCTGCGAGCACATGCTCCCGCTCCGCATGCATCGGGTCCAAGCGAGAGATTTTTGACGAACGAGGAGCTCTAAATTCAATACTACACTGGGGAAGTGCGTCTTCGGAAGAGGCAGAACGGTCACTCTTCTTACACAGCACCCTATCACCCACCACCACAAAGTTGCGCTCCTCGCGAACCGCCTGCATAAATTTACGAGCGAGGGTTCCAAGCCAAATATTTGTGGTTTGGATCGCCCCTTTCTGCGGCTCTACNNATAAAGTACTCCGAGTCGCTAAGCAACTTTTCCCATTCCGACTCCGCTTTGGTGAACTCCTCGCCTTTGCCGGAAACGTAACGACGGCCTTCCTTTTTTTTATTTTGGAATGATTTCCGATCTCTCATAAACTTCTTTTCCAGAACCTCTCAGATTTCTACTAATTGCGTTACTGAGTGGTAAAAGGTTGTTAATACAGGTCTTAGCGCTTTCTAAAATTTCCAAGAAACCGTCCTGTTTTTTCAGGTAACCAAGATCGCTCAAGGTTTCTATAAAGTGTCTGCATTCGTTTTTATCGAAATAATCGAATTCGTGATAGCCATTCAGAATGCTCGACTTTTTAGCGAGTGCTTCACATTCCTTGCTAAAACTATCGAAGGCAATTTTTTCCGAGAATTCTTTTACAGTTAGAAGTTCGATATAAAGGCAAAAACGTTCGATCACATTACCGACGACGCGACCGAGCGTGCGCAAGTAGAAAAAACTCTCGCCGGTGTTGGACGGAGCGAGAATTTTTTCGCCCTCCTGAACCAGCAATCCCAACTCTGCCATGCCAAAGACATAGCGTTCTATAACCTTGATAACTTCATCGTCTTGCCACTTTAGAAAGAAGTCGTTTTTCAAAAGACGGTAAGTTTCCAAAACAACTTTGACGAGGCTATCGAGATCTATAGCCTGGTAGTACGAAAACAAATTGGCAATAAGAGAAGGAACGATAAAAATTGGGAGCACGTTGCTACGGTAGTAATTCAAAAAGGCACAGTCTTTTTCATTCACATAGATAACATCACCAGTAATATGTTCAAAACGATTGAAGTGCGCAAGCTTCTCCGCCAATTTCAAAAGTTCACTCGCATCCGCGTCGGGTATAATGGTGCGGCTATCATACGGAACAGCGCGCAAAAGAGCTACCCAAGCTTTGACCAAAGCTACGACCTCCGCCTCGGCTATGGCTCTGCGCGGGAGGGCCAAGAGGGCAACAGCAAAAAGCGAAACCGGAGTCACATGGATCGCTTGATTGATGCGACGCATAATATCCCGCGATAGATCTAAAACAGCCTCATTTTCGCTTACTTGCGAAAGGTAAAGACTCAGGTCGATGGGTTCACCAAAATTTATGTAGGCTTTGCCAAATTCATAGGCAAGAATCTTTGGGGCTCGAAAGAGCGCCCAAATGGACTCAGCCCGCTTTGTCTTGCCTTTGAGCTCATGAAAGTAGCTGCGAGCCTCCATCAATTTATCGTAGGCAATAAAAGTCGGGATCAAGAGAATCGGTTTTACCGGATTCTCCTGGAAGCTCTTCACAACCATTGAGATCATGCCCAATTTCGGTTNNGTAACCGTTCGTGAGCAGAAAATTGACATACTCCGTGAAAATCGCGTTATAAAGTCGATTACCGCCAAAACTGCGTTTGATGAAAAAGGCACCTGCCATCCGCAGCAGGGAGCCGACCGGCCAGAAATTAAGATTGACCCCCGCAGCGGTATGTGGCGGTGGGAATCCGAGTGAATACAGCGCATAGCCCAATAAGAGATAGTCCATGTGACTGCGGTGGCAAGGTAGATAGACGATTTCATGGGTTTCCGCATATTTGCGTAAATCTTCGCCATGGCGAATTTCAAGACCACGGTAGACTTTGTTAAAAACCCAGGTCAGCACGATATCGAAGAAACGCACAACATGGGGCGACTGTTTTGCAGCGATTTCATCGATATAACGTCGCGCTTGCTCCTCAAGTTTTTCCCGCGACTTACCCTTCTTTTCCACTTCCTGATCAAAAAACTGACGGAGTGATTTCGACCGCAAGATAGAATGGATCATGCGCCGACGATCATAAATGTAAGGACCGATAGTCACTTCTCTTTGTCTATGAAAGTGAACCCGTAAAACCCTGCGTAGTTTTTTCGTGAGAGCAATTAAATCGCGCTCCTGATCGATAAAATCAAGAATAGAGATAGGCTTCCCGAAACTACAGAAGACATTGCGGCCTTGGGCAAAAAATAAGCAGAAACGTTGTAACCAGCCTCCGTGCTCGTCGTCAAAGAACAGTAATTTAAGAAGTGATTTCTCTTCTTTACCAGCATTGCGCCCCCAAAATACGGAAACTGGCACAAGCTGTATATCTTTTTTCTCGCGATCGACTTTCTCAATGAGCTTATACAAACTCGTCGGAAGGGTTTTCGAGCGTTTCTTCTGGAACAGTCCCATCTTCGTTAGGTACAAATAACCGCCCTTTCCTGGGCGATTCAACTCATGAAGGTCATAACGCGGTTCCGGTAAATTCATTTTCTGACAGTGGTAATCGAGGACAAGGAGGTCGGTGATCGAATGGGAGCTGAGTATATAGCAAACGGGTTGTTGAGGATCGAGCCTGAGCTCTTCGATGTTTTTTGGAAACGCTTTACTTTTGACCCATAAATAGATGAGACGCCTCAACCACCAAAAAAAGCGCATCCAATGACTCGACGGTTCTTCAAAAGACTCCGCTTGCACAGGCGCTGTTGCTAGGCTCGTAATCGCTTCGTTATTCACAGGGTACCCATCAATTGATCATTGAACTGAACCTTAGGGGGAGATATTAATGAGGTTTTTGGCAAAAGATCAAGTTCGAATCCCTCTGTCTGTGCAGAGTCAAGACCAGGGTAAAGCGAAGCTCAAACTATCGCAAATGCAAAAAAGGGACATAGGGTGTGGATGGTAAGAAGATTAAGACTGCCCTCCTGGCAATCTAGCTCATCGTAAGCCAACACTCGTAGTAGATCTTACTACCTCATCTTCGTAGAAGCCGAACCGGCTCGTCCATACCTAAGTGCTATCGGCACTCATATTCGCAACTTTACATGCGCTTCTTTTCCACTTCCGAGTTGGTGTCCTTTGCAAAGAAAGTTAGCTTCCTTTCCTCACCTTTCTTGCCAAGAATACCAAGACTCTTGTTATTAAAACTGACTTCAACCGCACTGGCATCGAAGAGGAGAAGATCCACGCGATCCTCAAACGGAAATCGGTAGACCCCTGGGGTGAAGGTGGTCGTCACATAGTCGTCAGGCAGAATACGGTGCTTAATTTTAACTTCTTCTTTGACGTTCAAAATGACCACGGCTCGATTATCCAAGACCACCGAACCAAGGCCGACTTCGCCTTTTTTTTGCGACTCCAGTTCCTGTTTTTTATTCTCGGCAAGAGGGCTTTTTATTGGCACTTCTTTGGTGTTTTTATCTTTTTTAAGATCCTCTTTGGGTAGCTGGGAAAGCACAGCCTGACTAAGATTTTCTACCCTTTCAGGCAGGTTCGATGCTGTGTTGGGCTCTGCGCTAGGGGTGACTTGGGGCGCTTGGGCCAGCGGAGGGACTACCGCGGATTCCGTCAAGTTCGCTCCTGAAGACGGGGTAATATCTGCCGACCTTTTCTCGGCAATGTAGCGCACAGCCATGATCAGCAGAACAATGAACACNNGCGCAAAACGATTCATGCGAAAGGGGGACAATGAGGAAGTCATAATCTTTCTTTCACGAGGAAAGAACGAAAAGGGCCGAGATGTCTTGTTTTCCTTAATTTCCGGAATCAACAACCAAGAGCGCTCATATTTCTCCAGCACAGGTACCGGATCGATCTCAAGGAGCGTACAAATATTCTTAATAAAACCGCGGCCAAAAATCTTGCCAGGCAAGCGGTCAAAGCGGCCTTGTTCGATATCGTCGACGAAGCTCTGCGAGATTTTAGTTACGCCTTCGACGTCCTGGATGGTCAGGCCCTTCCTCACGCGCTGCTCCGAGAGGGTTTTTCCGATTTCCACCTGGAGTTCTTGAACATGTTCGTTTTTTCCGCGATTCAACATCTGGCTTTTCTCCTCGAGAACCATAAGCGCCTCCTATTTTTACAAACACCACTTGTTTGTTGGCTTTCAGTGCCTTTGTTATAATGAAATCATCTTTCAAAAAGAGCAACTTAAGACAATGAGCATCTGGAACTGCATGATTTTAAACTTTTTAACAGTGTTGAAAAATAGGACAATTTTTCTTTTTGTACCGGTTTGGCTAAATCTCTCGTGTCAGACCTTCCGCGTGCAATCGGACGAAAAGGAGTCAAATACCCAAAAAATTGTGGAGACCAACCTCAATTTTGCGCAAAAACAAATCGATTCTGGCCAGCCAGAACATGCTTTACAAACCCTTCGGCCCCTGCTGAATCAGTTCCCCGAGAACTCCCCCCTGCTGAACATGGTGGGAATTAGCTACCTCGCACTGTCGAATCCAGCACATGCGAAACTTTTTTTCAAAAAAGCCTATGACTTCGACAAAAATCCAATGTACGCACTCAACTTGAGCTCTTCTCTCATTGCCGAAGGTTCTTTTCAAGCTGCGGAGAACATTCTCAAAAAAATGATTGAAGAGAAGTCCTATCCCCTCATCGAGCGGGTCTACCACAACTACGCCCTCACTTTTGAAAAACGGAAGAATTACAAGAAGGCGATCGAGTACTATACCAAGGCCCTCGATGAAAACCCCTCTTACTATTTGAGTAATATCCGCCTCGGCAAAGTATTTCAGCTGATGAACGCGAGAGACTCCGCGAAGCTTGCATTTGAAAAAGCCCTGGCTACCTGCGCGGTTTGCTTTGAACCTGTGAGTGAGGTCTGCATAATGTACTTCGACGAAGGCAACTATGCCAAGGCTTCGTCTTTGCTCCAACACTTCCTCAGCAATAAAGAAATCTCCACAGAAAATCGCAGTCAAGCCAAAAGTCTTCTAAACCTTGCCAGCAAAATGAGCGCGTCGAATTAATCGCGTTCCATGCCTCTTGGAACAAGCCGTCTTTCGATCGGAACTTTCACCTTCTCTATGTTAAAATCACCGGTATATTCTTAGATTTCCTCTTTTTTGGGTTGGAGACGCAACATGGGTTTAAGACGGTTATGGCCGGCACTTCTTCTCTTCGCAAGCATCCCGTCTTTTGCGCAAGAGGAGAGCTCAAAGGCTGCCAGTTCTCTAGATCGCTACCAATCCCTCGAAACTTTTGCTAAAGCCGTCTTCTTCATTGAAAGTATGTATGTTGATCCCGCACAGTCGAAACTTCCAGATCTTATCGACAGCGCGCTCGATGGGATCGTCAATCGATTGGACCCGCATACGGTCCATTTAAGCAAGCGGGCCTTCGAACAATTGACAGCGGACACCAAAGGTCAAATTGGGGGTATTGGAATCATCATCAAAGCGGAGAAAGATAAACTCATCATCATCACCCCTATCGAAGGCAAGCCTGCCATGAAAAAAGGGATCAAGGCGGGTGACGANNTGACGAGATCATCTCGATCAACGAGATCCCTATTGTCAAACTGGGTACGGATTCTTTGGATCTCATGCGAGGCGAGCCGGGAACCACCCTTAAACTCACAATAAGAAGGAAGGGTATCGAGAAACCCATGGAATTTAGCCTCGTGCGCGAGGTCATCCATATCAGTTCTGTAGCTTCCGAGCGCTTAGGGGACGGTCTGGTTTATGCTCGCATTACAAATTTCCAAGAAAACACAGCCCAAGACCTTCAAAACGTTCTGAGCGCCCAAAAAGGCCAGATAAAAGGCTTCATACTCGACCTTCGCAACAACCCCGGCGGGCTTTTAGAAGAAGCCGTTAAAGTTGCAGATCTTTTCATAGACAGTGGTTTGATTGTTTCGACCGTCGGACGCTTTAAAGATCGGGTAGAACGTGAATTTGCCCACAAGCAAAACTCGTTTGTGAACTTCCCGCTCATCGTCTTGATCAATGAAGGTTCGGCTAGCGCATCGGAAATCGTTGCCGGTGCCTTACAGGATCACCAACGTTCCCTGACGATGGGCACACCGTCTTTTGGGAAAGGGTCTGTACAAACCCTAATCGCCCTGCCGGACGGCTCGGGTCTTAAAATCACCATTGCAACCTATTACACTCCGAACGATCGCTCGATCCAAGCCAAAGGTATTCAACCCGATATTATCGTCAACAAGCAGATGATCCTACCACCAACAGAAGGCAGAAAAGAAGCCAATCTCCGAGGCCACCTTCTCAGTGAAGTCTTGAGTGATCTCGGCAAAAAAGGTTACCTGCTCAATGAGATTCAAGCCTGGCCACCTTACCTTGCTGAAGACTACCAAGTGATAACCGCTTTTACCTATTTGAAAGGCTGGACGCTTTTTACAGCTAAGCTCGTAAGCACCACCAACCACCCTACGAGCAAAAAAGTTTCTCAAAGTGATCTTGCGATAGAGAAAACGTTTTTCGCTGATGAAGCTACAAAAATCCAAGAGAATTTTAGCAATCAAATGTCAGACAGAGAAAGCCAAAAGCTCAGCTATCCTAAGGTTGGTAAGACAGAAAAAAGATGATCCAGAAACCATCGACCTTTGCGAATGAAATCTTTCGCCCACGAAGCNNTCGTTTTACAAGTATGGCAAGAAATCATGGGATTATTAGCAGCAAAGGCATGAATGGTTTTGACGCAACAAGGTGAGAGGTCTCTGAGATCATCTTGCCCTGAGAGCTGGTCGAGGCTATCACCTCCTATCTCAGGAGATCTTTCCAATGGTTTATTCCTTTATTTTTCTTATTTACTATCATTTTAATTCAAAAACCGTCTGTGCATAATACCCCGCTCTTTTTTTTTAACAAACCTTTTGCCGGTGAGGGTAAAACGAACCAGTGAAATCAGACTTTTCGCTAAGCGCCTTATAATTAGAGCGTCTTACGAGAATACGTGACCGCTGCGACAGCAAAGCTCTCTCTAAAAATTTGCAAAAAGCGCTCGGCTAACTCTGTGACTAGTAATTCTTTGCCTACAAGCCTGGCTAATGTAGTCAATCCTCGATTTTGAATACCACACGGTACAATCTTCGAAAACGTGTCCAGGGTGGTCGAAACGTTGAGAGCTATCCCGTGATACGAGACTCCGCGACTGATCCGAAAACCGACAGAACAGATCTTTGCGTCCTTCACCCACACGCCCGGAAATTCAGCGTCTCGGTAAGCCGAGAGCCCATATTCGGCAAGCAGCTTGATGACTACGTCTTCCAGTCGATTGACAAAGACCTTAGGCCCTAGCTGAAATGTACGCAAGTCTAAGATAGGATAGACCACCAGTTGCCCAGGCTCATGCGCTGTGGCCTCTCCGCCGCGGTCTACATGCTCGAGATCAATACCCTCTCGCTCCAATTCTTCCATTGTGACCAATACATCTCGATTGCTGGCATTTTTGCCCAGAGTCAGCACTGGCGGATGCTCAAGAAAAAGGAGACTGGAAACTTGCTTCTTATCGACCACTCTGCCGTGGATTTCTTTCTGCAGTTGCAGACCGTCGGCATAAGGTACTCTACCTAAGAAGTAAACATGGATATCTCGATTTTCCATCATTCGAGAATCCCTTTGATACTACCGAAACCCTGTCGGATGAGAGTGATCTCTCCCTCGCTGAGATCAAGGATCGTCGTTTCATGGACCGGTACCGGATCACCTAAGTCCAAGATAAGATCCAGAGCATGGCCATAAATATTATCAACTTCGTAACCATAATGAAGCCATTGCTCATCATGGTGAGGACTCTCACTGGCAATCTCGTAAGGTATCGAAGTCGTTGCAATAGGCTTACCAAAAACACCGATAAGATCAAGCAACAAAGGAAACTTTGGCATACGTATACCCACCAACTTGCGTCGATCCTTCATCTGCCGAGGCAATGTCCGATTACGTTTGAGCAGAACAGTATAAGGCCCCGGGAAGACCTTCTTTAAAACCGCAAAAGCCGCATGATCCACATCCGCTATCGAAGAAATCATTGAGATCGAATCGCAAAGAAAGCTAAAGGGCAGCTCTTTGGGATGATGAGGCTTGAGCATACGAATTTTCTCAACCGCTTTTTTGCTAGAGGGATCACAACCAAAAGCCCAATTCACATCTGTCGGATAGGCGATCACTCCGTCCCGATCCAGAACACGACAAGCTTCGTCAAGATCCTTCTTTGAAGTCGGATTAATGAACGTGTAGAGAACCTTAGCCAAGGTCTAAAACCCCACTATGCATTAAAAGGTTTGGCATGAACATGCGACATGAATTCTTCGCGGGTTTCTTGCGTAAGAAAACAGCCTTTCATACTGCTTGTGATGGCAAAAGAATTCTGCTTTTGCACACCCCTCATCATCATGCAGAAATGAAAAGCCTCCATCACAACCCCAAGCCCCTGGGGAGCGACAACATCAAATAACGCTTCGGCAATCTGGCTGGTCATGCGTTCTTGAACTTGAAGCCGGCGAGAGTACATCTCCACAATTCGCGGGATTTTCGACAGGCCTATGATTTTTTCCGTCGGAATGTATCCGACATGACAGCGACCATAAAACGGCAAGAGATGGTGCTCACAAAGGCTGTAAAACTCAATGTTGCGCACAACCACCATGTTATCGTAGGCTTCGTCAAACAAAGCCCCCTGGGCTAGGTCCTGCAGATTCGTCGCATATCCGCTCGTCAATTCGGAAAACGTTTCGATAAATCTCTGGGGCGTTTTGATGAGACCCTCGCGCGTGGGATCTTCGCCAATATCGACCAAAAGCTGCTTAACTGCTGATTCGTGTTGGGTTGAGTTCACTAGACCCCCAAAAAAAGTATTTTCTCCGATATTTGGATGAAAGTTAATATACCAGGTCGTTACACATAATCAACTGACACAGGACTACAAATGAGAGCTCTCCTTCAAAGAGTCAGCAAAGCCTCCGTCTCGGTCGATGGCAACACCGTCGGTATTTGCCACCGCGGTTGGTTCATCCTTCTCGGCATCCATCATGACGATAAACCCGAAGATCTTTCCTCTCTCGTGAAGAAGATCGCCAGCCTCCGTGGCTTTGCCGACGAAAATGACAAAATGAATCTCGACATCAAAGCAATCGACGGAGAAATCCTGGTTGTCAGCCAATTCACACTCTACGCGGATTTGGCTCGCGGCAACCGCCCCGGCTTCAGCGAGGCGGCAGCACCTGAGTATGCTAAAAACCTCTATGAATTATTCATTAGTGGCCTGAAAGCCGAAGGCATTCGTGTCCAAACCGGCATCTTTGGCGCCCAGATGCTCATTCATACGAATTGCGACGGCCCCGTCACCTTCCTGCTCGAGACTGGCAATAAGCGCTAAACCTTGCCTGCTCCGAGATCCACATCCCGTGAGGACTGACCGTCCACACCGATTTTCTCATAAAAAAGTTCGTCAATCGTCTTCTTGATCAGTATCCAAAGCAATTCACGATCGCGGCATCGTGAAAAAACCCCAAGCGGAATTTGAAAACCTCCCTTGTCCTTGCGACCGCCTCCATACCAACTGCCATCTTCCTTTTTGCCAAAGATGTCTTTTAACCACTTATCTGGATCCAAAGTATGCGATTTAGTCCGCAAAGATCCATCCACATAACTCCCAACAATGCCATAGACCACAACGGTTTCGATGCCTTCACGATGCAGAAGATGGTCGGCACACTGGCCGATGCCATCACGATCCTCTTCGCGAACATACCCCACCCCGGAAAACAAATAAGTCTCACGAATGTCTTTGTGTTGCAAAGCGACTTGAGTAAGGTCCATGGTCTTAGCAGAAATGGCCTGCTTTGAAATCAAAGCAAGCAGATCGCGATCCACAAAAGGCGCCAAATATTGGCTTGCTTTATAATCCAGAGAGGAAGCATTTACGTAATCGTCCGTGTCCGTACGAATCCCGTGCATAAGAGCCGTCGCAATCTTGGTTTCTTCATACGCGTCACCAGTAAATTCAAAGCCTGATTTTTGAAGATACTCAGCATAGATAGCTGAAGTCGAACCCGCAGATTCGCGAATATCAATAAAATGGCCCTCCACCGTTCCCAATGGCTTGTGATGATCGACAAAAATCATCAATTCACACTTTGCCGGGAGCTTGATCGGAAGGTCGGTTGATTGAGAATCATTAATGGCAAAGAAATCATAGTCTGAAACATCGAAATCCGAAGACGCTTGTTCCAGATCGAGGTCTAATTTTTTAACAAGCGCACGATTTTCATGATGCGAGATATCATCGAAGTAGATAATTCGTGAAACGACATCCAAGTGCTTGGCGAACCAATCCAAGGTCAAAGCACAAGCAATGTTATCAGGGTCGGGATAGCCCTTGATGCAAATGAGCATTTTTTTGCCCTTCGCTTTTTCAAGAGCCTTGAGGAAAGCATCTGTTTTGGAATCCATTCCCTTCATCACTTTATTTCTCAATGTTAGTTGTATGANNCTCTGAGAGATTTCGTGTTCGAGTGGACTTCGGGCCATTTTTAGGTCTCTTGGCACTAATCTCGTCCATATTCCAGCCTTATAAAATTATACCAATACCTCGCATCGACTTCCGTCTTTTAACTCTTGTCGTCACAAATTTACACTTTCTTATCTCCTGTCGCATAGACCTGATCCAAGAGGGTGTTTACGGCTTTCGGGGTTGGAACCGACCGAAATACGAAGCTAAATTCGTCAATCGCAGAGCCACAAGGATCCCCCAGNNGGCTCTCCTTTTTTACAAGCGAGTGACAAATACCTAGAATCAATTGTGAATTTCCATTTTTTTGCAAGACTTCAAGTCTCTTCTCAAGTTCGCCACGATGCCAACGGTGGAACAGTTCGAGATGAATTTTGTGCCTAGAGGACGTGTGAGTAAAAGTGATGTCGGGAAAGCAAAATTGTTGACCTCCTAATCGCATAAGCTCTTCACACCATTCCGCTTGCCATGTCGCATTCGATACATTAAATGCGGAAATAAATTCTTGAAAATCCTCTTCGGGACTATAGCCACCTCCTTCTCGGTAGTGACTGCGAAGCTGGTTTTTTTCACTGAGAATGAAACGGGTCTCTTTCCCTTTGAACTTTATCGCAGCTTCGATCTGCCACTCTTGAACCCTCAGCAAGTGCGGGAAGAAATTGGCGAGGCGCATGCCGTAGACTTGCGTATTGACGAGAATACTTAGTGGACCTTCGATGTTGAAGGAGACTCTCCCTTCTTGCGCCACGATATCCCCAACGACAAGACGGTGAAATTTGATCGCACGAAACAGTGTTCTCCGCTCAAGCGCATTGGCAAAACTAAGATCCACACGCAGTCTTGGTGCCATCAATAAAAGCCCTTGCACAAGCGCGCAGTTATAACGATGAATCAAATCATCCTCACTCCAAACTTCAAAACTTGTCAGCGGACGAAACTCGGGCAGGTCGCCATAAATTTGGTGGGCTAAACTCCTAAAGGTATTTTGATGAAGAGCTGCAAATTCTTCTTGGAATTCTGCAACTTTTTCAAAATAGCGCTCTTGCCTTAAAGCCTGCGCTGTGTTGATAAGATTCCACCGACGCTCGGCACTATCATCCACCTTATCGGAAAACTCTGCACGGTCGAGAATGAGCTTAACGAAACCAAGCCCGTAGGGATGAGTCTCGAGATCGACGGTCACGCGCAACTCTTCCTCTAGTGAGGCATACGGTTTACTATTGGCTTCGCTCATACTCTTGAGGAGCCTGCGACCTAGCTCACGAGCGTCAGGATCTTCAATAGCAATGAACTGCGGATAAGCATGGCCCTTATGCAATTTAATTTTCAGTAGGTCCTTCGTAAGCATCGTGTTGCCTTCTTCTTTGGTTTACGAAAACCTCATTGGTCGCGCGGGTCACAAGCTCATAGAGAATAGCTCTCTTGCCTGGCCTCGGTCGCAGAATACGACCCAGTCGCTGGACGTGTTCACGAACAGCCCCCGTGCCAGAAACAATAACGCCTATACTCGCCTCGGGGACGTCAACGCCTTCATTGAGGACACGCGAGGTGACGAGAATGCGTAGATTGCCGTTACGAAAGTTATCGAGAAACTGGCGTCGTTCGCGATCCTTCGTCTTATGGGTGATCACCGGTAAGATGAATTGCGATCCGATACGATAAGCGGTTTCATTGTCATCGGTGAAAATGATCATCTGCTCCTGGACGTGCTGCACGATCAGATCCCAAACTACCTCCATTTTCTTCTCTGCTCGCTGAGCAATCAGCTTCTGCGTACGGTGGGCAAGAAAGGCTTCGCGGCCTTGCTTCGAACGCGAAGATAGAAAGAGAAATTGCTTCCATCCGTCTTTTTGCGAAAAATCGATGCGGTTGCGCTGAATAAAATGGAGATATTTTTCTCGGGCGTTCGTATAGGCNNGCGCTAGTGAGCGCGAAACGAGGTCTGTAATTTTTCCCTCGTAGACCAGGGGGCCAAGCAATTCATAAATCAGTGACTCCTTACCGTCAGCTCTCTGCACTGTTGCTGAGAGTCCAAGCCGGTAAGGCGCCAAGGCACAGAGTGCAATAAATTGGTATTGTGGTGCCGGAAGATGATGACATTCATCAAAAATGATCAAACCAAATTTATTACCGAGGCCTTCGATCGTTAGACGTGCCGAATCATAGGTCGCAACGGTGATCGGTCCCGGTGTTTTGTTACCATCACCGAGCAAGCCAATTGGCAAGTCGAAGTGATCTTGCAGAACGTTGCGCCATTGGTACAGCAGATCGATAGTCGGTACGACGACAAGACAGGACCGCTTGGCTTCAAAAATAGCAGCGACCGCAACGAGGGTCTTACCTGCCCCGGTCGGGAGAGCGATGACTCCACGTTTTTCAGAATCGAGCCAGTTTTTTATCGCTGCCTGCTGGTACGGGCGCAAGCTCAGTTGCTTGCGAAAGGCCACCTGCAAAATTTCATAGGCTTTCGCTTGATCTTCGTAAACCCATGATCGTGCACGAATAGCCAGGACAATCTCTCGGTAGTCGATACCCTTCGCACGAAACTCGCCGATGCGCGGGTCATAAACAAAAGCATTGAGCATTTTAAGCTGCGAGGAATCCCCGTCAGCTAATATGCTGCCTTGCTGAAAACGTAGGACGATCTTTTTGTCAGGTTCCATCGCGTCCAACCGAAATTTTTTCTCTTACCCAAATCCAGAGCCGCCCTGCACCACCCACCAAAAGCCCAACCGTACTGATGTCGATCGCGAAATGAACCCAGTCTGGCAATTTACCGCCAAAAAGGTAGTAGTGTAGCCATATATTGGTAATGACTATAAGGCTGATAAAATTTATTGCGATCAATTTTGTCGGCCAAGTGATTTTTTTCTGATACATGCCAATCCTGTATTCTGTAGCGAGCTTGATCTCGTGCCTTCATAGCTAGCAGACGCCTATTTTGCTTGCGAGAAAAATTGCTAATCTATATGAATCATTACATTAAAATGATAGGGAGATTCTAAATGATCTTGAAATCATGCCTTTTTATAGCCACTGCGCTATGCGCCGAGGCGAGTATGGCTTCACTAAGTCTTCATAAAGTTCCCCCAGAAATCACGTTGGAAGCCAAAAAGGGCGGAAAGGTTCAAGGTGGCTCCTGGTCCAGCAAGGAACTCCGTGGCAAAGTGCATGTCGTATTCTATGTAGCCCCCAGTGCTGAACGTGAAAATCAGAAAGCCCGCGATGAATTAAAGAAGGAGAATTTTCCAAGTGAAAAATTTGCTTCGGTTGCAATCATCAATATGAAAGCCAGCAATATTCCTAATTTCCTTATTTCCTCGAGGTTATCGAGCAGTCAGAAGGAAAATCCTCGAACTCTTTATGTCGAAGACAGACAGAGAGAACTGGTAGAGAAGTGGCATCTTGCTGACAACACCAGTGACGTAATGGTCTTTAACAAAGCCGGTCAAGTGATTTTCAGCGTAGACGGCAAGCTTAATGACGACCAGATCAAAGAGATGATGACTTTGATTAAAACCGAGCTAGCGGAAAAGCCGACTCAGCAGCTGGAAAGCAGCAAGACAGAGACCAATAGCAAGACCCATCGCAACGAGGACCAAACTCCATAACAAAAAGATGGGGAGGGCTGCACAGCCTATCGCGCGTTCCAGCAAGAGGGTCTTCGTTGCATCTCCCGTCTTGCGCCATTGAACGAGAGCACCGGTGCGATCGATGTGTTGTTCCTGCGTAAGCGATTTCTTGCGCGCCTCCTGAAGCGAGTCGTGGTTCGAACCAATTAGTGACATAAAATTCCCTTTCGCTGGTCGAATAATGGAACCAGGTTGTCACATTATGAAACCGCGGTTTTAATTTGGAAACAGTTTTCGCCCAAGACGCACTAAAATCTCGCCGCATGCGTGCTAAAAGGGCGCTTTTGTGGCAAACTTCCTTTGAGGGATTAAAAAAAATGGAAGGAAATCGATGTAAGGAGCTCACTTAGATTCAGATCTGTCCCCTTACGACCGAAACGGTTTCTCCCAAGATGGCAGCTGCAACTTTGGATTTAAATTGTGGAAAACTTAAGCTCATGTTCTATACACTCGACCCTAATTTTATTTTTAGTGACACCTAAAACACCGGAAAATTAAACAGCGCCGCAGAGAAGGTCGATGAAAATTCTAAGCTTCAATTGCCATGAATCTTATTTAAACACGCTTGCTGCTACCGGGCATGAATTCGACATCATCATCCATTTTGGTAAAACGCATCTTCCCTGGAACAAAACAGCCCGGCCCGTACCTGCTAACATCAACCTTGTGCACCTCGGCCCTATCGTAAAGGATAAGCTCAGACAAGGTTACTACGATCTCATCATTTGCCATACGCTGGAAGATTTGCTCTGCTTTTTTTTCCAACGGAGTGTTCCCTTTATTTTCATCGCTCATATCGCCCTCTATTTTCACAGTATTCCTTTTTGCATAAAGTCTTATGCCAAGAAATGGCTTTTGAAAATTTTTCGCTTTGTTCATTCCTTGCAACTTGTGGCCGTCAGTGAATTCAAGTTAGAGACTTGGCAAGAGAAGGGCGAAACAATTGTACTCGCACCAGAAACTATAGAATGGGATGGACAAAGAGATTGGTCTCAAGCGATCGTGGTTGGCAATCACATCAAAGAACGCGGGCGAATATTCGGCTTGGACCTCATCAAGAAGATACAGGAAAAAATACCGCTTGCCATCATCGGTCTCAACCCAACTCTGCCTGAAGCTACGGCACCGAAAGACTTTGCTGAGTTTCAAAAACTATTCTCCCACGCTGGCATTTATGTTTACACGATGGAATATCCCTTCAACGATGGCTACAATACTGCCATGCTCGAAGCTATGAAATTGGGCATGGCCATTGTCAGCATCGCTAACCCTTCCTCTCCACTCCAACACGGAATAAATGGACTGATTGCTAGCAACGCTGAAGAAATGATCACCCACATTCAGACTCTACAAAACAATCCCGCTATGGCACAGAAACTTGGTGAAGGAGCGAAACAAACCGTTCAGCGTCACTTTTCTAAACAGCAATTCATCGACTCTTGGAATAAGGTCTTTCACAAAGTAAAGACTTATGGTTAATAGATTATCGTTGGATTTTAGCTCGTTGCGACTAATTTAGGAGATAAGCTCTTGCGCATCTTAATTGTCGAAGACGATGCACCACTTGCCAACGTGCTGGTAAGGTGCCTCCGAGAAGAATCTTATGCGGTGGATCATGCAGTCGATGGCCAAGAGGCTGAGTGGATGGCGTTTGAGAATCCTTATGACCTTATCATCTTGGATTTGATGCTGCCGCGCAAAGACGGTCTAGAAGTCTTGCGGAGTTTACGCGAGGGGGAAGTTAAAGCTCCAATCTTGATTTTGACAGCTAAAGACAAAATTGATGATCGAGTGAAGGGTCTTGATACAGGTGCTGACGACTATCTGTCTAAACCGTTCAGTCTTGATGAGTTGCTAGCCCGAGTAAGAGCCTTACTGCGGCGTAAAGAAACCTACATTCCTCCTGTTATTCGCATCGGCCCACTTTCGATCAATCCTTCCCGCAAAGAAGTTTTGATCGACGGAAAAGTCGTTGAGTTTACGGCAAAGGAATATAGCCTTTTGGAATACTTCGCGCGCAATGCTGGAAGTGTGTTGACGAGGACTCAGCTCTCCGAACACGTGTGGGATGTCAATTTTGAGCCTACCTCCAATGTCGTGGATGTCTACGTGGGTTATTTGCGAACGAAAATCAACCGGGTCCTAGGTTTCAGCCCCATTAAAACCGTTCGAGGACATGGCTATATGCTCGATATTGAAAAGGGCGACGACGAGTTCATCTCACTAAAAGAGATACAACTCGAAGAAACTTTGTCCAAAGCGCTGTAAATCTTAGGTCTGAATGATCCTGATGGAAACGGAAGTTTTCTTTACTTCTGTGTGCCAAAACGCTAGCTTCGGCTGTTCTCGGAGGGGGCCTTCTGAGACCCTTAGGTACTAGCACATCCCATACCAACGATAGAGCCTAGGAACTGGGGACCCCCTTTCTTTGGAGTGAGGAGGCCGACACCCTATGTTTCTTGAACGCATACCCGTACGCTTTCGTCTGTCTCTAGTGCACACTGCCTGGATTTCGGTGTTGTTTTCTATTATCGGTCTCGGGCTCTTCAAATTTGTCGAACACACGCTCCTGGACTCAGTCGATGCTGCCCTCCTGTCTTCGGCTCATTCCGTTCGCGACTTGTCAAAAATGGGGGGCGAGATTCTTCAAGAAGTTTTCGTGGAGCGGCTCGTTCAAGATAGTATGCGTTTTGATCACTTAGTTCCCGAACGTCTGGTCCGACCTTACGCTCAAGTGATCAGCCTTGCGGGGAAAGAAGGCCGTCGTCCAAATCCGCTGATGGTCACACTACCGATCACACCTAAAGCCTTAAAACGCGCGGAACAAGGCTTACATACTTTAGAGACTTTTACCTTCAAAGAGCGTCCTCCTTTGCGACAGGTCACCTTGCCCATCATTCATAATGGGCATTTTGTAGGGGACCTAGTGCAAGTTGGGGCCACCTTAGGGCCGACGGAGAATATTCTAAAGGGCACAGCAATGTTGCTCAGGCTCCTGTTACCGATTGTGCTTTTAATCTCTGTTATCCTCGGCTACATCATGACCGCGCAGGCTTTAAAACCGGTTGTCATGATGACTCAGGCAGCTGCCAAGATGGGTGCGGACGATCTCAGCATTCGTCTCGGTGTACCGCCAGCCGAGGATGAGTTGCAAGAACTCTCTCTCACTTTCAACAAGATGCTAGACCGCCTTGAGGATGCTATTAGCCGTTTGCGCCGATTTACTGCTGATGTCTCGCATGAGCTGCGCACGCCCTTATCTGTGCTCCGAGGTGAGGCAGAACTTGCCCTACGCAGGGAGAGAAGTCCGGAAGAGTACAAGACTGCGCTATCTTCAGTGCTTGGCGAAGCGAAGAATATGTCGACGATTGTGGAAGACCTGCTTCTACTGGCAAGGGCAGAGAGCGGCAATGTGACTTTTGCTTGGGAAAAACTTTCGACACGCCAGTTTATTGGGGAGCTTGTCAGTTCTGTTGAACCGATTTTTAAGGTCCGGGGCATCGCCATCGAACTGGATATAAAAGGTCCCGAAGTCTTTGCGTGTTCACGGACCTATCTAGCCCTGGCTTTAAAGAATATTCTGCTGAACGCTTGCAAACATTCCTTGGCAAATAGTTCGGTCTACTTAGGTGTCAGGCAAGAAGATGAGAAGGTACAGTTCACCATCCGCGATGAGGGTGAAGGCATACGCGAAGCAGACTTGCCCTATATTTTTGACCCTTTCTATCGTTGCGATACTGCGCGCAATCGCGCAAGCGGCGGCTCAGGCATCGGTTTGAGTTTGACGCAAGGCCTCATCAAGCTTCATAGAGGGGATATAAAAGTCTCATCCAAGGCGGGGCACGGGACAACTTTTATCGCAACAATACCGCACTCCACAGACTGTGGATAAGCTTGTGGATAAGTCTAAATTACTTTGAATTTACAGCCAATTCCAAAGCCCGCGCCCGGCGCTAAAAACGCGAGTTATCCACAGGATCTTAGTGGGAATTGAAGATTACAGAAAACTATTATCGAAAGGCGTCGTGCATTTGTCAATATTAGACACCTCGCAGTTAGAATTCTAAACGCACGGTGTTGATTGGGTACTCTCGCCGACTAAAAAAAGGAGTGTCTGTGCGACATCGTTTTCGTTTCCTTGCCTCGTATGAAGCTTCCTCTCATCTGTGGTATATAGATGGCGAAGAGTACTTTCACACCAAGAAAGTTCTACGCCTAGACCCTGGAGCTCTTATTGAAGTTTTTGACGGACGCGGCTCTTGGGGAGAAGGTATTATTATGGAAATGCAAAAAGATCGCGCTTGTATTCGGGTNNGGGTCCCTACCACACACCAAGAGCCGCCACCTCAGCCGAAACTGGTCCTAGCACTCGGCGCTCTCCAGCCACAGACTATGGCGGAGCTAGTCCCCTGTCTCGTTGAACTCGGAATAGATGAACTGCATGTTCTGCTCCCGAGCGGCGTCGCAAAAGCGCGACTGAATGAAAAACTCCAAGGGCGTTGGCATAAAATAGCCATCGCTGCTGCAAAACAGTCAAAACGCGCCTGGCTTCCGCCCATTAGAAGCTGGCCTTCACTGGCAAAATTCCTCGCTCTTGCCCAATCGGACTTTGACGAACGGTGGCTGCTGAACCCTAACGGCGCTCAACCCCTTTTAGAAAAAAAACTGGCAGGCAAAAAATCAACGTGTCTCTTGATAGGGAGTGAGAAAGGTTTTACGAGCGCTGAACTCGACCTGATCCACGCCGCTGATTTCCAATCGGTTCATTTAGGAAGGTGCACTTTGCGTTCCTTCACAGCAGCAGTGGTAGCCGTAGCCCTAATATCCACTAAACGCTCTGCCTTAATAGAAGAGGGCTAGGGTTTTTGACAGCACTTGCACATACCCCTTCCAAACGATTTCTTTAAACCGATAAGGATCAGCAATACTGGCCATATCATGCCAACCACATGCATTGGGATCACATCAAGATGTGCGAGCAAAAATGCGAGCCCAATGAGAGCGATGANNGTGATGAGGACATTTACACCTCGATCCGTGATTTTGATCTGACTTATCCATACTTGATCCTCCAGTGTAAATTTATGCTTCACAACCCAAATTCAGGGCTAATTCTAGTATCGGAAATTTTCTCAAAACTATTGAGTTATTTTTCAAATGACTCCTCCTCTTCTATACAAATCAAGAGCTTAAAAAGAAATAACCCGTACCCGAGACCCTTAAAAACGAAGGTTCTCTTCGACAGCTTACGTCAAGACTGGCCTTACAAATGTTAGAATGAAGGGAGCCATAAAAATCTCCAGGAGGATTTATCTATGCTGCCAAAGAATCGAAGATCTCTGTACCTCATTGAACCTTATAAACAGCTTCGCTTTGGAATCATGTTTATCTCAATAAATGTCATTTTCGCACTCTTGATGATCATCGTATTTGGCTACTATCTGTGGGACATTTTTGAAGCCATAAATGAATATTTTAAACTCGACCATTCTCAGGAAATGATGACCGCTTCAAAACTCGCCGAGCCTCTGGGAATCTTTATAGGCCTAGTCGTTCTTTTCATTATTTCGACACTGTATCTGTCAGCCCGTTATACTCACCAAATCTATGGCCCACTGGTGTCGATTCGACGCTATCTTGATGACTTGCTAGAAGGGAAAAACCCCAAGCCGATAAAGTTGCGTGCCAACGATCAACTGCATGATTTGGTTGACCGCCTTAATAAATTAGCCGATCTATCTAATGCTGGAGATACTTCGGGTTCACTAAATGAGCTGATTCAATTTACCGACGACCTGCTTGCTGGAAAGGAGCCAACCGCTTTGGGCCTGACAGAGAAAGACCCACTGAAATCTCTGAGTTTAAAGCTTAATCGTCTGGCAAAAACGGTCAAAGCGCAGCGCTAGAAATTCACGAAAGGAATTTTGATGAAATCCAAGGTTGCAACTAATCCCAAACTCGTAGCTCAGCAATATAAAACGCTAGCAGAGCGCTGCGACTTCTATCGCAAAGCCCTCAAAAGGCCGCTCACGCTAACTGAGAAGGTAATTTATAGCCACCTTGTCGATGATACTAAAATCCATCAAATCGAACGTGGCAAAAGCTTCATCATGCTGAAACCCGATCGCGTCGCCATGCAGGACGCGACGGCACAGATGGCAATACTTCAGTTTATGCAGTCTCAGCGCAAAAGTACTGCGGTACCAAGCACTGTGCATTGCGACCATCTTATCCGAGCGTTTGTCGGTGCGGATGCTGATATGAAAGCGGCGTCGACGACCAACTCCGAAGTTTATGACTTTTTGCGATCGGCCTCGCAAAAATACGGTATTGGTTTTTGGGGACCGGGATCGGGCATCATTCACCAGGTCGTATTGGAAAATTACGCTTATCCAGGCTGTCTCTTGATCGGCACCGATTCTCACACTCCTAACGGGGGAGGTTTGGGGATGTTGGCAATCGGCGTCGGATTGCTGGTCGGTGCGGCATCGTTCAGTCTTTGGGTACTGAAATGGACTCCGAC
>PLEQ01000267.1 GCA_003136475.1 Deltaproteobacteria bacterium | reverse complement strand
GTCTTACCGAGACCCATGTCATCAGCCAGAAGCGCGCCAAAACCTTTGTCTTGTAAAAAAGATAACCACGCAACGCCCTCTTTTTGGTAGCGGCGTAGTGTGGCTTGGAGATCTGCAGGCAAGGTGACCTCGGGTATGCCCGAGAAATCTTCAAAGCGCCGTTTTAAAGCTAGGAAGGACTCTGGAACTTTTAACGCGACGCTTTCACAAAGTTCGTGGAGATCGCCTAACATGCAGGGATGGACATCTTGCGTCTCACTACGGGCCTGCAGGAGGTCGCGGAGAATATCACCATAACGCTCCAACCACATCGCGGGGAGCGGCGCATATCCCCTGCCGTCCAGCAAGGGCACGAGTTGTTGCCCATGTTTCCAAGCGTGGAAAACGGCGGCGGCACTCACCGTTGCACCTTGCGCCGTTTTAAATGTCATGTCGAAAGACACGGCATCTTCTCGACAATCCATAGCGATTTGCGGCAGAAGTTCCGAATGTTTGCGAAAGGCTTCCAAGCCATCACCGACAATCTCTCCGCCATGCCACTGCCGTAGGAGCTCAGCAAAGGCCACAGCATCCTCTCCCACTAGCCTGGCGCCTTCGTCCAGATGGACCGTCGCAAATTCACGTTGCAACAAACTTTGCAGACGCTTCTCTTCTTTTTCATCACGGATAGGGATTTCAGCACCAAAGACTGNNCCTTGGCAATGAGGGGGTCGCCGTAAACAATCGCAGGATGAACCAGCAGAGCATTGCCACTGCGGTTCGCGGTGATCAGCAAACGCGGAGTCAAGCGCACCTGTTGGGGTAACTTGCTTGCCAAAATTTGAACGGCAAGTTTTTGCTCAAGAGCAGGAAGCAATTCCGAAACCAATTCGGGAAACTCGCGAGGTGGAAAATAGCGCCCCTCTGCCAGCATTTTAATTTCTTCCGGCTGCAATTTCCCATGACCGAAGGGGCGCAAGATCTCTGCCTCACACAGGGCGGCTCCGTTGCGAAAGGTTTCTTTAATGGTTGGATCTTGCAAACCAAATAAACGTATTCCACCGCCAGGAGCATCCTCGACACGGGCTACAAAACCTGTTCGCTCCTTGCCACAGTGAATACTGAGTCCATCCAAGGTGACATCTTTGCAGGAGCCCAGTTCGGCAAGAAGCCTTTGCATAAAATAGAGAGGAACCAGGCCACTTTGAAAATCCTTGAGCACTAAGTCCACTGCCAGATCTTCCTTGGTGGGGCTAACTTTAGGGCCCTGCACGCGACCGCTTGCGAGTGCCATGAGGGAACTGGTCAAGCGAAAAGATTTACCGCTCTCATTGAGGACCATACGGTCGAAATAGAGAAAACCCGCTTTGCGAGTGAAACGATAGACGACGCGATACTGCGCCTGACTGGTAACTGGGATAGGCTCACCTCTATCCATGGCCTGTTTAAGATGAATCACCGACGCCACAATATGGACGCAAGGGTCATCTTTATCCCCACAATCGCAATGCCAATCCCCCTCCTCTAACCAGAAGCTGACGACGCGCGCAAGGGCTTGCCCTTGCTCCGCAAGTCTCAGCACGATGGGCTCCTCGTCCCCCTCTTCGCGACAAACCGAACTGCGACGACTCAACTCAATCCCGCGCGACCATAATTTAGTTCCACAAGCCTCACGAATTGCAGCTAAAAGCCCATCTATGCCCGCTGTCTGGCTCTCGGAATGGATCATAAATCAGACCCTCACTTCCTCTGAAATGTATTAACCCCCTTCAACAAGAGGTCATTTTGCTAGAAATGCCATACGCGACCAAGCTTGACAACGCCTGTTTCTAAGGATTTGCGGAAAGAGAATTCTTTCGACGCAACTCAAAACCCATCATAATTTCGTTGTCACTGTCGCTGTCGCAAGAACTAGACTAGGAATATTGAATGCCGACCCTAAAAAAATTTTATTTCTATCTCCTAGGTCTCTGTGCCTGTAGCGGTCTTGCCTACTATTTAGATTTAGGATTCTTCGGCAGCAAATCCGCACCCCTTCCTAAACCCCAAGTCGAGGAGCCCCAACACCCCGAATTGTCCGATCCCACTCTGAATCAAGTACAGATACCACCTGAAGACGTCGATGCNNGCGACAGGCGATTATGGCCGTTGTTTGGAACTTGCTGAACTTTTTCAGGATCAAAAAGGCCGAAGCCCGTTCTTTCTGAGCTGGCTCCGCACACAAATGGATAGCATTCTGACCGCTGTCGGTTGGTTGAAATTGAAGACCGGTCGTTGCGACCAGGCCATCCGCTACCTCCTACAAGCCGAACAATTTGGCAAATCCCCCGAAAAATCCAAGGGGCTCGCTTACTGCTACTACATGAATCACTATCTCGATGCCGCTGAAGAAAAAATTCTCTGGTTCATCGCGAATAACAAAGAACCGGATGGAGATGTTCTGTCTATTTACTCGGAAGTGCTCGAAAGCAAGGGACGCTATAGCGAAGCGACCAAAATTCTTGAAATACTTGCGGCCGCAAACAAAGACCCCGAGCTGAAGAAGAAAATCGCTGGTATGCGCGAAAAAGCTAAAACCGAAAAACTTTCCCAAACGGTCAGCACTCGCTCTTTTTCACTCAGCTTTGTCGAAGAAGGCTATCGTGAAATTGCTGAACGCACACTNNCGACAAGTACCATTTTCGCGAGCCTAAAAAACCGATCGAAGTTTTACTATATCGGGAGCAGGACTTTCAAACGATCAATCCCAATTCCCCCCTTTGGGCTGAAGCGTTGTTCGATGGACGTATCCGCGTCCCCCTTCACCAACCCTATGACCTGATGCATATACGCTCTGTACTCCGACATGAGCTCGTCCATGCCTTGTTTTCGCAAATGACGGGAGCACGCCCACTTCCGAATTGGTTCGACGAATGCCTTGCTCAACTCGCATCCAATTGCAACAAAAGCTGCACCCCCTTCTCATTTGGCTTCAACCCCGGTGACTTCTTGAGTGACGAGTTTTTTCATAAACCCTTTAGCTCCTATAACCAATTCCTTGCGCATAAAGTGTACAATCAGAGCCTTTATCTCGTCTTGACGCTCGATGCGAGCAACCGGGGCGCCCTCCAGACGGTCGTCGAAAATATCAAAATCGATTCCCCGCTCGACTCCAATGCTCTTTTGCAACACGTGGATACCAATTTTTCCGAACTTCGAAAAAATGCTGCAGGTCTGTGGCGAAAGGGTTATACCTTTGGTGCTAATTAAAGGAGCCTCGACCAGTCAATGGAGACCAAATCGATAACGACGAATCGCAAAGCCTATTACGAATACGAAATTCTTGAAAAATGGGAGGCTGGCATCAGTCTCACGGGGACTGAGGTGAAGTCCATTCGCGACGGCCGGATCAATCTGTCTGACGGCTGGGTAGAAATCACCGACAGCGTAGAAGCGACCCTCCGACAGGTCCATATTAGCCCCTACTCCCACGGCAACATCTACAACCATGACCCACTCCGACCCCGTAAGCTGCTCCTCAAAAAAAGTGAGCTGAAGAAACTGCTCGCAGCTGTTGGAGAAAAAGGCCTTACTGTCGTGCCCTTAAGTGTANNGGCTAAAAGAGATATCGAGCGGGCGTTTAAAAAACGCTAGATTCTCAAACGCAAGCCGACCCTACCGTCAAATACGTTATAGGTCCCTTGCGTACCAAAGCCGTACTGACTGAAGAAAATACCTGCCAAAATATCCAGTGAGGACTCGGTAGGGACCATGATTTGAAACGCTAGCTGCCCGACATAGCCCGTTATCGAACCACTCGCGGCCAAGGGACCGGAATAATGCGCCATAGCGAGACCATAACCGGCGCGGACGAGACCATAAAGATTTTCTGCGAGATTGTAGCCAAACCCCGCCTTGGCCA
The DNA here is from genome assembly GCA_003136475.1 of Deltaproteobacteria bacterium. GTDB lineage: Bacteria > Bdellovibrionota_B > Oligoflexia > Oligoflexales > Bog-1112 > BOG-1112. The sequence continues at coordinate 8,309 of PLEQ01000267.1, read as the reverse complement.
AAGCCCCAAACCGGATATGAACATCATTTTGACTGTCGCCAATTTCGCCATTGAAAAGCTCAATACCAAAATCCGCCCGTGACCAAGAACTGATGGCTTTAACATAGCCTCCCTCCAAGACCACGTTCCATGCCGTCGTAGGATTGCCAGCACCGCCATCGTTCCGGCTCATACCAAAGGTCAACCCAAGACCCAGGTAAGGGTGACTTTTAACCTTCTTAACCCGCTGATACGCTGGCACTAAGGGTTCGTTGACATCATAAAGCTCCGGAGTGCTGGGTGGCGTGTAGCCGTTTTGCTGAGCCAATTTTTTGGGCTTTTCCGCAGTCCCCGTGCCGTGCGTCTGAGCAAAAAGAAAGGTGGGGAAAAGCAAACTCGCGATGCCAATGAACAGTTTTTTCTTAGAAATGTGCATTTTTATAAGCTCCTTGCTTTCAAATTCAATTCCCTATAAGTATGATAGCTTAATGCAAATGTGATTTTTTTTAAATCCAAACCACTTGTTTGAAAGATAACGTAAACAGTAGATAGAGAGAGCCCTATGTCATCGCCAACACGCAGATCTGAAGCCAAACGTAAAGCCAACCACGCGAGAAGTGCGAAACGTAAAAAGAATTTTCTCAACAAACATGGCTCAACCCCCAAGCGCCTGAGCCTCGACAAACCGACCGCGAACGAAAAATCCAATAAAAAAGCCTAATGATCGGGTTTTTTAAAACCATCTACTTCTGCTTGTTGGTGGTCACGCTCACGTTTTATTATGCGCTTGCCGTCGTCGTCGTGAGTTATGCCTATCGTTTGCGTGGCAAGAAGTTCCCCTTCACCAGCGGTCATAAGATCGGATCAGCGTGGGGTAGACGGATTATGAAGCTCACGCCGGGCTGGACCGTGAGTCTGTCGGGCGAAGAGAATGTCCCTCCGAAAGGCACTTCATACATCGTTGTGGCCAACCATGAGAGTGCTACCGACATCTTCACAATCTACGCTCTCGGCATTCCCTTCCGCTGGCTTGCCAAAGCTGAATTATTCAAAATTCCGCTCTTCGGCTATGTCGCACGGGTATGCGGACACATCCCCATCCAAAGAGGGGTTAAAACTAGCCATATTGCAGCTCTCGAACTTTGCGCACAGTCGGTGCGGGAAGGTATCCCAGTCTTCTTATTTCCAGAAGGTACCCGTTCAACCGAAGCGAGGCCAAAGAAATTCAAAATCGGCGCCTTTAAACTCGCTCACGAAGCCCAAGTTCCCGTCCTTCCCATCGTGCTTTTCGGTGCCGGCAAATTGCTCAAAAAAGGGAGCCTCACTCCCAATCGCGCCAATCTCCGCATCAGCATACTACCCCTCGTGCCACTGATCGAAGACGAAAGCGTCGACCAACTGACGCAACGGGTCGAAGACATTGTCGTCAAAGAACATACGAGACTGTCCCAAGCCTAGCTGAGGGATGTCATCTCGAAGCAAGCGTCACCTCGAAGCAAGCGTCATCTCGAACGCAGTGAGAGNNCGCAGTCTTAGCTCTTGTGTAAACGACTCACCATCTGCTTCTGCAAAAGTTCCATCCCATCCAAAAAGCGTGGTGAAAAGGAACTGAACAAAGCCTGGGGAATGAGTACCAGTCGCCCTTGCTGCAAAGCGGCCATCTTGCGCAGAGCTGGCGACTGCAAGAACGTTGCAAGAATTTGATNNTGATCCCGCTCCTTCTCTTCACCCATAGTCAGTACAAAATCTGGATTCAGACGCAACAAGCGCTCGTCTGAAATTTTCTGCCAGCCCGAAAGCCCCATCTCCCTCGCTAGATTCTTGATACCGAGTTCTTTCATGCCATCATCCAGTAAAGTATCTTTGCCAACCTAAGTTCGATCGGCCATCATGACCAGCAGCGTTTGCGCGGGTGGCATACCCTTTTTGAGGTCTAAAATTCTAGCCTGCAGCCGGGCTAAAAGTTCCTGAGCTGCGCTTTCTGCTCCGGTAAGTTCCCCTAAATTCAGGATGTGACGCCTTAGGTCAGCAAGGGATTGGAAACCCTCCAACACGTGCACATTCAGTTTTAAATTGCGAATTTGCGCAACGAAGTCCGGTTGGTTAAAAGAGGCAACGATCACGAGATCAGGTTTTAAATGCAGAACCTGTTCGACGTTAGCTCCCACGCGTTGAGAAATCGCACGGGCTTCTAAGCTCACACTGCTAAAAAGCGGGTTGTCAGCCAAGGTCGAAACGGCGATCACCCGCTTTTTTTCCTGAGGACTAGGTAAAATTTGCAGGAGTATTTCATCACCCACTACCGCACAGGAAACGATCCTTTGAGGAAATTTTCGCGCTTTTTCACCTTTGGCAACTAGCGAAAAACCGGCAAAAATTAGCAGAAAAATCCAGCTTCTCGGTAAAATTTTCAAAGATACAGTCATTTTTTTCCCAGCTCGCCATCTTCTTAAATCCCATAGTCGTGCAGTAGTCTAAGTTATAGAACGACTAGAAAATGCCTTCCGGAGCTTAGCCTATGGGTCTTAGGATCGCAACCAACGTTTCCTCTCTAACTGCGCAACGACATTTGCGTGAAACGCGTCAACTTCTCGATAAATCGCTCGAGCGCCTTGCCAGCGGCTATCGCATCAACCGCGCTGGCGACGATGCTGCTGGACTCGCTATTTCAGAGAAGCTACTCGCAAAAACTCAGGGCCTTAGCCAGGCGCAACGCAATGCGTCGGATGGTGTAAGTCTCATTCAAGTTGCTGAAGGTGGCTTGCAAGAGGTTCAAAATATCCTCATTCGCCTCCGGGAACTTGGCGTTCAAGGTGCGAGTGACACCATCGGCAATAAAGAGCGACGCTATCTCGACGAAGAATATCAATCGCTCAAGGAGGAGATGGACCGTATCTCAAAGTCGACCGAGTTCAACGGCACCTATCTTATCGATGGCACCGGAGGTACTTTAGACTTCCAGGTTAATACCGACGGTCTCAATCTTCTAGGCGCCGACCGCATCTCCTTCGATGCCTTTAAACTCGATGTCAGCGCAAGCAAGCTCGGACTTGAGGACGTCAACGTTCGTGACAAATTCTCTGCGCAGCGCAGCCTTTCCACCATCGACAAAGCTATCCAAGATGTTGCTTCGTATCGCGGAGAAGTCGGAGCTCTCGAAAATCGCCTCAGCTCGACTATACGCAACATTTCCGTTTCGGTTGAAAACATGACGGCAGCGCGCTCCCGTATCAAAGATGTCGACATCGCATCCGAAACTGCCGAACTTACCAAAAACAATATACTCATGCAGGCCGGTGTTTCGGTTCTGGCACAAGCGAATCATCTACCGCAACTCGCTTTACAATTGCTTGAAAAATAGAATGGGCTGCAACAGACTAGATGGAATCCAGTCCCCAGATAAAGCTGCGTTGCGCTAGATCTTGCAGTGGCGAGTCCCTCAGAAATTTGACCCAAGCCATCGGATGGGTTTCGCAAGAATCTGACAACTCTTGCAAGCACGCCTTCCATGTCTCATCAAGATCTTCCGGCGAGAGAACCATCACTTCTTTTAAACGCGAGCGCTCGAGAGTTTCACTTATCATGCTTACAAAAGTTTCGGGTTGGTCCGCACCNNGGACCCCAACCATATCGACGCCTTTGCCTAAAATACCAAAGCCCACCAGCTCCTCGTCCCGACGCGCGGTCACGAGCAAGGCATCGGGGATGCGCAGGAGCTGCTCAAATTCCTCGTCACTGCGTTTCAGGGTGCAGGTCGTCGGATACGGTAAATCCAAAAGCCGGTTATAATCCGGATTTTTTAATTTCGTCTCAACGACCAAGCGCTCGCCCGATCCCTTGGCTAGCTTATTGGGCAGTAAATTCCTAGGTATGCTCCAACGGAATTCTGTGCCGAACGGAACAAAACCTAAATTCTGGTAAAATGAGTTTAGGTCACTCCAGAGTATCAGGGCATGCAGGCCATGACTTTCCGAGCTACGTGACAGGTAATCAAAAAGTTGTTGCATGAGGCCTTGCTTGCGGAACGAACGATGGGTTGCGACATTGCCAATCAATGCGACGGGAAAAGAGCTGTGTGATTCACGATCATAAAATGTCCGTGACCAGTAATTGGCGTGAGCTAGCAACTGACCGGTTTCGGAATGCGTCATACAGATACTGAAGTTTTTATTTGCCGGATTTAAGACAATAGGGAATTCTTGATCGATCGGATACGGAGCATAGACATCACGCAGGCAATCTTGCAGAAGTTTGCTACGCTGATCCAGAAGCGAGGCTTCGAACGGGCGAATCGTACAACGCATGGGTGTTCTCCTTTGCACGTTGAAGACTACTGGCAGCCGAAAATATCCGTCATAGGGTTATTGTAACCGCATGGACATCAAATTCAATCCAGCGCTAAAGGCGGCAGGGCTCGATCCGAACCTTATTGAGAAGCTGATCGAAGCTCAGAAAATTCCCGTCGAGCAGGCCAAGGCTCGCAAGGGTCATATTAGTACCGAAAAGAAAGAAGTCGAAAAACTCGTCAAACTGTTGAGTGATCTCGACACAGCGCTCAATGCCCTCAAGACTCGCTACGATTTTTACAAACTCAAACTCGATTCTTCCAACCCGGATATCATTGACGGTACGGTGAGCGCAGGCGCCATGCTCGGTACCTATGATCTCGAAGTACGCGCTCTGGCCAAGGCTGACAAGCAGCTCGCTTACGGTTTCCCTGACAAAGACAAGACACCGATTGGTTTTGGCTATATGACGATCAAACGTGACGACGGGGAGGAGATAGAAGTTCAAGTCGAACCCGATACCACCCTCGACCAACTCGCGAAACAGATCAACGAATCCGAAGCCGGCGTCAAGGCGATGGTCATCAACACGCACTACACACCGGACTCCTATCGCTTGCTAGTGATCAGTGAAAAATCAGGCAAAGAGGCCACAATTGAGGTTGACGAAGATACAACGTTTCTCGAATTCAAACATCAAGTCGCTGGCCGCAACCTGGATGTGCTGTTTGAAGATGTGCCCGTCACCAATGATCAAAACATGCTCAATGACCTCATCGATGGGGTCACCTTGAATTTTCGACGCTCCGAGCCGGGCACCGACGTCCAGGTGAGCATTGTCCACGACCTCGATGCAACGATGGAAGGAATTAAGAACTTTGTCAGTAAGTACAACGAAGTAGCCAGCTTCGTAAATGGCCAATTCATCAAAAACCCCGAAACCGGGCAACTCGGGATCCTCTCGGCCGATGCTACGCTAAAATATGTCATGCGCCAACTACAATCCGCTATTGTTACATTACCAAAAGGCGGACAAAAAATGAGTACCCTTGCCTCGATTGGGATCACGACGGACCCTAAATCGGGCAAGTTAAATCTTGACGAAAATAAAGTTAAGCAGTCCCTGACCGAAGACTACGATGGTGTTGCCAATCTCTTTATCCATACACCGAAGTCTAGTGGTGTTGCAGGTAGCCTTGCTCAAAAGCTCAAAGACTTCCGTGATCCGGGTTTCGGAGCGGTTCGATCGCGCCTCAGAGGCCTCGACCGTATTATCGAAAGTCAGGATAAAGACATTGAACGACGCCAAAGCCAGTTGGAGGAGCGGGAGAAGATGATCCGTCGACAGTTTGGTAACCTCGAAGGTCATCTTTCACAATTGCAAGGACAAGGTAATTTCCTAAAAGCCCGCTTCGCCCAAGAGGAAAAATCGTAGTCGTAACAAAGGGGCAAAGCTGTGAGCAATCCATACCGCCAGTATCAGAAAACGGCAGTTATAACGGCAAGTCGTGAGAAAATTCTACTCATGCTCTATGAGGGAGCCATCCGTTTCGTCAAACAAGCGATTGCTGCGATGAAGGAAAAGAAGATTGCCGAAAAAGGGCGCTGCATCAGCAAAGCAACGGCAATTTTATCCGAACTCATGGCCACCCTAGATTTTAAAGCTGGCGGTGAACTCGCTATGGACCTCGAAAACCTCTATGTTTTCATGATCGATAAGTTGATCGAAGGCAATATTAAAAACGAAGTCTCCTGCTTGGAAAACGTTGCGGATATTCTCTCGACGCTTTACGTAGCGTGGAAAGATGTCGTAGAAAATCCCCGTGCGGATGGCATTCCTTCACCCGTTCTACAACCCGAAGAATATAAAAAAGCTATGGAAAAACGGGGCCCCGAAAAAAAAGAAGACAAGAACTCCTCTACACTCGACACCAAAGACTCCAAGTATAAGACGATGGCCTAAGACACTGGGCATTTTCTGCTGATACTCCCTTCCTGAGCGATCCTTCGGACGCTAGTGAATACGAATATTGAATTTTTGCAACAGTCCTGCCGAAGGCTACAGTGCGTGTTAGTCTGATAATGATCTAATACAGGAGACAGACATGAGCATTTCACAAGCATTGTACACTGGCGTGACAGGCCTCTCGACCAACGCCGATAATATGTCGGTGATTGCCAACAATCTTGCGAACGCCAACTCCAAGGGCTTTAAAAGAGATCGCGCAGAGTTCGAAGATATTTTAGCGAAAGACTTGCGAAGCGGAGGTCCTCAGTCAGCCATCGGAAGAGGTTCCAGACTTTCACGCATCAAAACTTTACAGACCCAAGGGGGTATGCAAATCACCGACAACTTGACCGACGTTGCGATTCAAGGGGCCGGCTTCTTTGTCGTCTCCAACCCTATGGTCGAATCTACCAATTCCAACCGAACCTATTTTTCACGCGTAGGAACTTTAGGTTTTGACAAAGACGGTTATTTTGCAACACAAGATGGTGGACGCATTCAAGGTTACGCAGCTGATGACAAGGGCAATCTTACCTCCCGTCTCGGTGATATTCGCATTGAAACCAATATTCTCCCGCCTCGTGCTACCGACAAAGTGACTTTAAAAATGCAGCTTGACTCCCGAGTCAATATCAATCCGACAACGTTTAATAAGCTCGACCCCGATGCCACCAGTAACTTTGCAAGTTCCGTAACCCTATATGACAGCTACGGACGCTCCCATCTGACCACGGTCTATTTCCGTAAAACCAATGCCGATGGCAACGGCTCGCAGTGGGAATGGAATGCTGCGGTTGACAACAAGGAGGTAACCGATCCCGAGGATGGGCCTTTGAAANNGAGACCTCGGAATCGAGTGTGAACTTTACCGGTGGTGTCCGACAGGATCAAAAGATTAAATTCGACTTTGGCAAAACGGACAACTCAGGCGGCCCTAAGGAGGTCAGTGCTTCTACTTCGATTGCAGGTAGCTCTTCCACAGTTTACCACCAACAGGATGGCTACGAGGTTGGACAGCTCAAAACCATGAATATCGGCTTAGATGGCAAAGTGATCGGTCTGTTTACCAATGGGATTCAAANNGAAGATGGCTTGGAAAAGGGCGGGAACAATCAATTCCTCGCTACGAATACTTCGGGCCCGGCAAATATCGGCATGCCTGAAACAGGCATACGCGGCTCCCTGCACTCTTCGACCCTCGAAGAGTCCAACGTGGACCTTGCGGAACAATTCGTCGAAATGATCCGCGCCCAACGAATGTTTCAAGCAAACTCCCGCACCATAACGACTTCAGACGCTATGACTGAGGAAGTTGTGGGCCTCAAACGCTAATCTTTCCCTTGACGTAGCTGTCTGAAACTGTAAAGGCTCCCGAACAGCTTCGTCAGCAGACGACGAAGCTTAGACAGCTGACTGCTTATTCTTTGGGAAGAGATGCGATTCACAATTTTGCCAAGCTCCGCTCTCATTTTGATCCTGACCTTTCTTCTCGCTTGGCTTGCTGGCTCTAGCGAGTTCCCACTCAGCAAAATTTGGCTTCTCACATCCGAAGGTTTAACGGATGAGGACCGCGAATTATTAAGCACTGTTTTTCTATCCATACGCCTACCACGCCTGCTCGTGGCTGCACTCTGCGGTGGTGCGCTCTCTGCGGCTGGTGTCCTGAGCCAGGGACTCTTTCGCAATCCCCTCGCGAGCCCTTCCGTCCTTGGCGCCACTGCCGGGGGGGTTTTAGGCGCCGTTGTTGTGTTTTACTGCGTGAACCCCTGGCTTCACTGGTTTTGGCTGCCGAGCGGAGCTTTCCTGGCGACGCTCTTGACCATGGGTTTGGTCCTGGTTATTTTTCGATCCTTAGGAGCAGCGGAGAGTTCCCAACTCCTAATTTGTGGTTTTGCAATCACAACGCTGCTGGGGGCGTTCACTTCGCTCCTGATTTCCCTCATGCTGCCTCAAATTGAGAAGACCGCTTCACTTTTGCAGTGGATGATGGGAGCTTTCAACGGACGCGGGTGGGGCCACCTCCTTATGGCTCTGCC
>PLEQ01000003.1 GCA_003136475.1 Deltaproteobacteria bacterium | reverse complement strand
TTTATGGGTAAAGTATTCCAGATACCTCCGCTTGTATATGCGCCAAATCCTGAGGAATTTGTGTTATTGAGAGTAAAATTATTGGCATCGACAACGGTGATAATATAAATAACGCCATTCAATTGAGTCATACCCAGAACGTTAGCAATACGAATCTGAGTACCAGTAATTAAACTATGACCTGGACTTGTGATTTTGCATGGATTTCCTTGAGATGCAGCCGTTATAAAACCACAACATTGAGATGAGTTAATGATTTCCTTGTTTCCTGTGATTAGATTAGCTTGTTCTCCTAGAAAAGAATTANNCGTGATAGCCGTAATAGCTGGAAAACCGATATTTGCATCGAGCTGGAAATCAATGTGAGAAAGCTTAAATTGTTTCCCAGCCCCTTGGAATGGATTAAAATCTTTTCCGACGATATTCATCTTAGGAAATAGAGTAATGCGACCCCCGCCAATATAGGTAGAACTAGAAGTTAAATCTACAGCATCATAGTCTTGAAACTTTTGATTCCATGTGCTTAATGTGATTACATTAGGATCAGGCATTAAGGGCATTCCCGTTTGAGCTATTGAAACTCGATAAATTTTATTGTTTAATCCTGGATCAGTTCCATTCCAAATAGCACCAGAGATATAGATGATTTCACCATTTTCTAAATTATGATTTGGTATAGTAATTTGAGTAGGATTTGTGCTGAAATTAACAGCAGTTATTGCCATGGTATTAGCGTAAAGAGTAGGCGATCCTTGAGGTGTTGTGGCGTCAGGATTTTGATAGATATTAATAAAGCCCTGCTGTGTGCCTGCAGTCACATATTCAACATATTGTTGATCATCGACATTATCCCAGCTCACATTGCTTTCCCAAAAAGTTGTTAAACTATCCCAGGTAATGCCAAATTGAAATTGCGATGGGCCAAAACAGGTAATGGTGTCACGGAATTTTGCCCATGTATTGTTTTTATAGTTATATACTAGAACAGTATTTGGAAAAGATTGCGTTGTTGAAGGCGATGTGACATCGAAATAATTCCAATAAACGAGTTCTTTTTCAAAATCCCGAATGCCGTGAACGAAGTTGGGGGCATTGTTTTGGATTTCAAAGCCAAAAACTTGTTCCGGGATCTGGTCATCCATGCGGGTTACTCCATTGGCAGCCGCTCGTATAATACCTCGATCGCTTATTGTCATGACTCCTTCGTCAAATATAACAGAACTATAAGTACTAACGGAGCCAAAATCTGAAGAAACTCGCTCGAAAATGAAAGGTAGGCCATACTCTCCAATATATCTCAATTGCCAAGTAGAGTATTCGAAAAATACAATTAAAGTATTTCTAAAAAATGCTGCACCGACTATTGCTTCATTAGTAGGAGCATCAATGAAGCCACCGCGACCGAAGATATCTGAGCGCCAACCATCGGTTTGATCGGTAGGGTCGCCAATCTCGCTAAACCTACATCTAGAAAAATAGTTTTGTGCACCCCTATATGGAGGCATCGAACCAGTTGTTGGGCCCTCCCAAGTATTAAGGGCAAGCAAACGACCATAATAAGGAATCAAAATGAGTGCTTGCCATAATGTTATCGAAGAAGTAACCAAAGGTTGAAAATCTGTCCAGGTAGAATTATTATAATAGCGGATTGGATCATATGTAGGTGTGACAATATCTATATTATTATTTGTGACATAAAAATATCTTAAATTTGGCGAAGCGCCCTGATAATTGGCTGCCCAAAAAAAGTCGGTATTTGATCCCGTCCATGTTTCACCTGGAACAAGTTCTTGAAAGCCATTTACATATTGATAGGCGTATTTCGTATCAAAAAACACCGTTGAATCTATGCCTATCGTAGCAACATCTCTTTTAAGGATTCCCATGACAGGTAAAGCAGGAAAATAATTGAAACTAATTGTTGTTGCATGGCCTGCACCTACTGTATCTATAATAGTAACGCTACCCGTCATATAGTTGATGGTTCCTGAATTTCCAGTTGTTGAATTGGTGAGAATACCATTTCCACCATCAATAAATGGAGTCGACAGAGTAGCTATTGTTATCGTTACGCTTCCAGGTTGAATTTCTGCATTAGGCTCTGGTGTAATAGAAAGAAGTGTATAAATATTAAATGTCCAAGGCGAAGCACCGCTATTTCCTAAAGATTGAGCGGTAAAAACTCGACTTAATCTTCCCATGGGGACTTCGCCATCACGCTTTTTAGTTCTTTCACGGAAGACGTAGGCGTTCTCAAGATCAGAATAAGCTTCATTTGGTAACATGGCCGGCTTCCGATCTTGAGTAAGACCACCCCCAGGAAAACCGCCTATAGTTACTTGATGAAAACCTGTCATTTAGTTACCTATTGCAACCCAATATAAAATCGTGCTGGATCCCGACGCTGTAGTAGCATAACCAAACCCTGTTTTCGTAAATGCTACTGTTTTAGTAGAAATGACAGCGCTTTCATTTGCGCTTCCATCTGTTCGCAATAATTGAAGGAAAACACCAAAAATATTATTATCAAAGTTTATATTGCCTGCAGTTGTAAAGACTACAGAACCCGATGTGCCAGGAGGACTGACGATACCCCATTGAATAATCAATCCACCAGGAATAAAAGTATATCCATTTGAAGAAACTAAAGGGGCAAAATTTACCGTCAATTGTTGAACTAAACCTGTGCCTGTTTCCCAAAAGAGGGCCTGATCTGTAATGGGATCTGTTGTAACCGTTTTGGAATAGAGCTGGCCAAAGTTAGGAATAGCTGCGGGATCATTAGCTTGTGGAACCATGTGAATAACGTNNCCATTGTTATTGATATGATCGACACCCAAAGTCATAAATGTGCCATCTAGATTTCCTCTTATCGTTCCTTTAGTTTGACCTAAAGACGATCCATCTGGCGGGTAACCTAGGACATAGGTTGGTATTGACATAGAACTCCTTTAAACTGCAACGGTTGCGATAGGTTGAGTATCTTGAGGTCGTTTTAATTTCTTTTTGGCCTTTTCACTCATCTTAGCGTTTACTGCCAAGAGAGGTTTATTTAACTTCTTTTCTTTACCTTTTATGACGACCATGATTAACCTTATGTGGTAGAATTTCCCTTGAAAAAAGCATTTTTAAACTTAACAGTACCTTTAGGAGGAAGAATAGCAGTTTTCTTTTTAATAACTGGCGGTTTTACTGGCTTACTTTTCATATGGAACCAAAGCTTGAAGTATTTCCACCCATACCATAGTTATGTGTAAGCTGGTCTGTGTAGATAGTATGAATTCTTTCCTGACCAATTTGTGCGTAAGTTCTTGTGTCGAGGATGTCATATCTCTCATGAAGCATTTTATCCATGAGCATAATGCCATCGGTGTCTAACCTTTCTTCAAATATCTTCTTAGATGCACCAACAGATAGTATTTCCCACCATTCGGAAAGTTCAGGGTTACCGCTCATGTCTGCAGCAATAAGCGCTTGAATGGGTTGACGATAGCATGTCAGCTCTATCGTATATCCTGAATCTGGGGTAGGGCAAAGTGTAAATTGGTTTTGAAAGAACATGATTGCAAGTGGTATGGAAAATTTCTTCGGATTATATTGAATCTTAATCCTTGTTCCCTGTGGAATCGCTTGCTGAAAAACTAAACCGGATATTTCTCCCGTCTGATAATTAATAGTGGCATTACCTGGCATTGACGGTGTAGATGAAGCATATTGACGATAGTAAGTCCATCCGTATTCTTGATTTGTCGAATTAGATGTTTGGAAAATTTGTATCAGGTTGCCAAGGCCGTCATCGGTAACATTTTGAGTTTGACCTATACCATTCGTACCTAAAACATTGGCAGTGATTAAAATATTTTGAACTCGACCTTGAGTGAAATATAGGTTTGAACCTCGTTGTAAACCAAAACTATCTGTGGTCAATGGACCTGGATCGTTGTTCACACTTCCTATAAGTGGTGAAGCTGTAGTAAAGCCAGAATAAGGACCTGTAGTCCCATTACCAGAAGTAAAGTTTGTATATTGCTGCCAATTGAAATTTACGCCGTAAAAGCTCCACGGATCAGTGAATAATTTTATCTCTCGTTTAGCGCAGTAGCATGGTTGATTTACAGTAATGTAAAGCTCGCTATTGAATGGATAAACATCTTGCCCAACATTAGTTGTGAATGTGTAGATGTCTTTTAATTTCAGAGATCTAAATTTAGCAGGCAAATCATATGAATAGAAGCTATGCATTTTCTGAACGATATCAGTATCAGTAACCTGAAATGAATTGCTCGAACCTGTTAATTTCCTTGCCTTAGTCACCGCGTTTGCTAAGGTTGGAAACAAGGGAAATGTAGGTACAAATGTGCTCATGTTA
>PLEQ01000182.1 GCA_003136475.1 Deltaproteobacteria bacterium | reverse complement strand
CCAGGCTACACCACGTGCCACCCTGAGACCGTCGCATATTCCAAACCGACAGTGCTTTTGTTCAGCATCCACTTGCAAGGCTGATAGATAGATCCCAATGAGGGCTCTCACATAGTGTCGCAAAAGAGTTCGGTCTGTGTTGTCGCAAGTGTTGATTGCAATAAAGTTTTTTTGATAGGCTGGATACCGACCAAGAGCATCAAAATTGCCAGTATTTTGCGCTTGGGTGATGAGTTTGAAGAATTGCTTTACCGTTTTCTCATTAGTTGCGAAAGCAGCATAAGTTTGATCGAAGCGCTCTATGATCGAATTAATCACTTGCGCGTTGCCTGACTGATTGAGCGCGTCGACCAACTGCGACCAACTGCGTAGAAACAGTAGCCATGGTTTTAGTTTTTCTTCCTCGGTGACAATTTGCTTCCCGAAATTCCAGCTATCTATCTGAATAACGGTTCTTTGTGCNNCAGCGATTGCCATCTGCTCTCTCGTGCACCAAAGAAATCCTTCCATAAAATTTATAAACGTCTGAAAGCCATCGCACTGCTCGCAGATCCTGTTATAAACATTGTTGCGCCACAATTGAAAGTCTGCCTCGTTCTCTCCCGCAATCCCCCTTTCGAGCGCACCCCAATAGTACCCCGACCGCGAACCATCACTAGAACGGTCCTCAGCTGCTGTTGAGGGCAGGCTTCCACACAGAAGAAAAAAGCACAAAAACAAAGAAGAAACGGATCGTAGCATTTCTCACACTCCAAAACAAAAATCTTGTACAAGCACCGGACGATGAGGTACGTGAAGGCTTCTGAAAAGACAACGACAAATATGGGATTCGAGTACAATCNNGAGAAGAGCCACTCTAATCCCCACGCGACGCGCGGCCCCGTCTTTGATGGCGTCGTTGCCGATAAGAAAAACATCTTCGGCTTTATGTCCGATTTTATCGAGCAGCTCCTGATAGTATGTTGGATACGGTTTGATCGTAGTCATATTTTGAATGTGAGTAATAAACTGAAACACTTGAGGATCGAAGCCACCCCACTGGAGACGGCGGTGAACGGCATCCAAAATCCACACCGGATTTGTGGCAAGGACTATAGGAAAGCGCATCATCGCCCAATTCAAAAAATCATGGGCACCATCGACGGGTGAAAAAAGACTCTGCGTGCTTTGGAGTGCCTCAGAAAAGACGTATTGCAGCTTGTGATGCGCCTCTTCTTCGCTAAGGCTATGCAGGCTTGCAAAGGCTCTGCAAACCCTAGTCTCATTACTGTCGGGCGAATTTGGACAGTGGAAAGCCGCTTTCAGAGTTGATAGACTTTTGAAAAAGGACACGGCTCCCTTGGATGCTTGCCATCGCCAAAAAAGCTTCCAAAAAAACCAAAAACGAAATCGGGGACTATCCCCGTTTACTAAGGTACCATCCAAATCCAGGAGAAGAACCTTAGGCTTCAACACAGCTCCTGAGCAGCGCGATTGGCAAAGATCGGCGAAAACAAATCAATTGTTCGGCTGAGCGCTTCGTCAAAGACTTCGCACGCCCCTTGTTCGGCGTCAATCAGGATCCAAGGGCCATAGTCGACTTGCAGTTTCTGCCAGTACCTTAGCCCTTGGTGCTGAGCCGCTAGGAAGCGAGTCTTGCCTTTGAGCGATGGGTTGCCGTGATTCGTCTCGTAAGGTGATAGAACCTGCTTGCGCATTTCTGTTGTTGCCGGTGATGTCTGCAGATAGATGACGCAATCAGGTACTGGTAGTGTTGAAATCAGACTGGTCATCAATCGATAATCCACCCCTCTTACGAGCCCGCTTACAGCATATTTGTAACAATAGGCATCGTAGAGAATAATATTGGGACTCGCTCTTTCAGCCAATTCCAAACAATGGTGCAGCGCATAGAAGATCGCGAGTGAGCTTGCGACCGGATTCAGAGCAGCAAAACATTTTTGAAGATTGCCATAACTAAGCCCTGGCAGGTCATCCTTGACATCCCAAATGCTAGCGATTCGCACACTTAAAGAATAGTCGCTCTGCATAAGTTCTGTCATACGTCGACAAAGCAGCGACTTACCCGAACCATCAGGCCCTGTTATAGCAACGAGTAAAGCTTTTTTGCTAAATTGCATAGCGTTTCGCCATATCTTTGATGTCTCGAAATCTCGCTTGCTGAAAGAAAGACTCATGCTTCTTAGCGAAAGGTAAACTGAGACTGGCTTTGGCAAAGTCGCAAAGGTTGGCTAAGGTCATGAGCAACAAGCCCCTATGTCCGAAATCCTTAGCCATCACTTGCCAAATGCGGAGAGGTGCTAAGATTCGCTGCCTGAGATTTCGAAAACGCCAATTCCGCAGGGAAGGCTCGTTGAGAAAGATTCGGTCGATCTCATAGGACGGCGGAAATAAGAACAGGCGCCACTGCGCTGCGAGGGCTCGTCGTCGTTCGGTATAGTTCTTGGAAAGCCGAAAAAGAAGAAAGCCCCTCTCGATCCTACCTATTAAATCCGAACGCGATCGCAGAACTAAATTGAGATCTGAGGATCGCTTGTCGGTATCGGCCAACTGAAAACGCGAACAGTGCTTTCTAAGGACAGCAAGTTCTGATTGAGGAAATGGAAATTCAATGACCTTGCTAGCCAGCGTCAGGACTCTATAAACTGCTGCCTGAGCCTGCCACTCCCTGGTTTTTATAAAAAATAAATTCCAATCGAAAAGCTTGTCTCTGTGTAAAATAAGATTTGAAACATCCGCAAGCTCGCGAATGCCCAATTTGAGAAACGGCATATGGATACAAAGATGCAGAAGATTGTACTCCCATTGCATCATCCACGCAGATGCACCACCCTTCAGACGAATTGGCAGCAGGTCTGCAAAATACTCAGCCTCTTTGGGTGTAAATCGTGACCAGGGCGAGCAGATTTTCCAGTGCAAACTCAAGACACAGGTACCGTCTTGGCTAAGGTAGGGTGAGAGGTGGTGATTGGCGTCGGAGAACTCGTGCTTTCCAAAGACATCTCCAACTTTTTGAAAGTTCAGAGTTTCTAGAATCGCTGTAGACTGAAGAATCTGGTCTTTGGCAATGAGTAGATCCCAATCATTCATCTTCTTATAAAGGGGATGCTCATAGACACACTCGCCCAACAAGACGCCTTTGAGCAGAATCACACGAATGCCCGCCTCATGCAGCGCTAGAAGCGCCCGATTGACATCCTCATACGGCCTCAGATTTCGAGTGTTATCGCATAGTGTGTTGGAAGTTGAAGCTCTTGCTTGATTTTGAAGACGCTTAAAGTGATCTTGCGTCAGAATAGAGCAAGCGTTGAGGTCTGCTAAATTCCAAAAGCTATCCCAATCTTGAACTTTCTTCATAAGGTCTATCGCTTCGCTCGTATCCTCAGCGCTTAGCTTGGCCTTGTTCAGAAGGCATAAAAGTCTCTGCTCGTTCATCAGTCGACGCTCTCCTTTCATGGATANNGTCCCACTTTGATGCCTGATATAGCGGGTATCTTGAGTTCCCGTGCCGCTATGAATCCGTGCGAGAGTATACCTCCTGTTTCCGTAATCCAGCCTTGAATTTGACCAAACCAGGGCACAAAACTAGGATTCGGAGTCCGGGTGAAGAGAATAGAACCTTGGGGCATGGTCATCAGTTCATCCCACTTTTCCGCAAAAAAATCTTGCCTCTGGCTTGCCCCGAACTCGCTCCCAGTCCTGTTAAATCCCGACTTCGCATTCTGATGTTAAGCTCTGCCGGAAGCTCGTCCGGGTTCGTAAAGCTCAGTCGACGCTTTTCTGCCAAGCTCATGAACTCGTTGCGAGAGAGAAGAAGGTGTTTTTCAAGCTCGGTAGCGGATAGAAAATAGATATCGTCATGATTCCTTAAAAGCCCTTCTTCCAGCAGGTCCTTGGCAACAGCTTTGAGAAGTTCACGCGATTTTTGAACGTATAAGCCCGAATAGAAGTGCTGATATTCATCAGCCTTGGCGAGGGCGCGACACTTGCGTACCGCAAGCAGGAGTCGCATTTTCAAGTACCGAGACTTTATTCTCAAGTCGACCTTGGGGAAGCTTCTTGTGCTTGTAACATGATCTGCCTCCCCCCACGACTCTTTGCCCGTAAGCGATTCCTTGAGACTGGGGTACAGGACATCCCAATCGCTGGTGAGATGCCCGTAAGTTTCTAGGAACTTCGATTTTTCGACCGAATCGCCCTGAGCGGCACTTTTCCAAGCCTCTTTGAAAGCCATCGTCGGGTTCTGATAGAAACGCACCAACCACGACTCGAATGNNTCCCCTCGTGTCCCAATTTTTTGAAACTTGCTCGTAAAATTTTAAAATAAGCCTCTTTCAGTATATGAATGGCGATGTCGGTTTGAAAGAACTCAAAACTGAGCTGCCGTAACTCGTGAATCCTGCGGAGAGCTGAGGCCCGACGCGTATCTTTGTTAGCGCATGGCCTAGGATCAAAAGCTTTGATTTTTTCAACGTGCCTGTCATGGGTTTTGTGCCAATCGTTGAGAACCCTTTTACAAGCTGTAGCCAAAAAGAACCCGTAGTGTCCGCCTAGCCATCGCCGGAATAGAATATGGCAAGAGGAAGAGCGTAAGTACCGTTTGTTGGCGTACAGACGATCTTCAAAATTGGTAAAAGCGTTTTCAAGCTGACAGCATTCGATTGGAAGATACAAGTTTAAACTCGCAAGCGAATGATTCATAATTCNNAGAAAAGCCCATGGGGGACATTTTCCCTGGGTAACGTTCTTCTACCGATTCACGCGTCCAAAGCGTGTTGCGATCCTGCAAAAGAGCCAGAATTTCCGGTTTTTTCGCTCTGCGATGTTTCTTCAATTCAAATAGAATGACATCACCATGGCGTTCGATGTGTTCGAGTCCAAAACCGCTGTCTTTTACCCAGCTATAGAACTTCTCCAAGCTCAGCTCGGTCGTCTGGTAGCCTTGATCAATCCAGTGTCGAACCAAACGTTGCTTCCAAGGCTTGGTAGGGAAAAGCAGAAGCGACCCTCTTAAATAACTTTCGAATTTTAAAACTCGGTAGAGCTCCGCAAGGGCTTGGTATGGGGAGGGAAAGGAATTCAGTCCTCCGAAACATGCAATCACATCCTGGCTGTTATCTTCAAAAGGTAAATGTGCGACATCAGCGTTTATAAAAACTGTGGCTTTAGGAAGTTTCTTTCGCGCTTTATTGAGCATATCCTCAGATATATCGACGACAGTCAGCGACTCTATTTTAATGNNGGTGAGTGTCCCTTCGCCGCTAGCTATATCTAAAACTTTTCGATGCCTATTTAAAATTTGCCTAAAGAACTGAATATGGCGTCTTAGATTGCCCCGCCATATGACCCAATAGCTAATCAGAGCTATCAAAGCGTAGTAGCGTGAGTAGAAGGAGTACGCCTGAATCGTTTTCGTATTAACAGCCGAATATTCGGAACTGGTAGATTCTAGCAAGAGAAAGCTCCGTACTCGTTTCCTACTTCAATCAATATTTCGTAAATCATCGAGTCTACCC
>PLEQ01000129.1 GCA_003136475.1 Deltaproteobacteria bacterium | reverse complement strand
CTTCAATGCGCATCTCAAGTTCAGCAAGCGGTTGTTCGAACGGTATATAGTCCATGTTGCCTTCTTCAATTCGCTGTTACTGCTTTTTATTTAAAAGAACTTCTTGTTAATTTCATCACAAAGCTCTGGTTTGTGTCTCTTTGAATCAGCCGCGGGCAAGCCTTGACAAGCTAGACCGTGGGATTTAAAGGAAACAGTAGGATTGCGCACTTCGTTTTAGTAAACAACTGCAAAGATTTGGAGACTTGGTCCATGCCAATTTACGAATTCAAATGTGAGAGCTGCGGGTCTGTGACCGAAANNATCCTTATCCCACCGAATGCCCGCACTGTAAAAGCGGCCGGCTAACGAAATTGATCAGCCCCTCGGGCTTTGTGCTCAAGGGCAATGGCTGGTACGCGACTGATTTTAAGAGTAAATCTTCATCTTCCACCAGCTCTGAAGCGTCCCAGGTGCCCGCCGCAGCTTCGACCAGTACCCCTTCTACGACCCCGTCCGATGCTTCGGCGTCTTCGTCTTCCTCGACCGGCAGCTCAAACTCCGATTCTGGACCATCCCGAACAGACTAGGCTTCCGCCCAGCATGACTTGGGTACCTATCACAAAACAAAAAATCAGATCCCTGACCGCCTCGCTGCGCTTCGGCGTGGGATGACGGACGCTGCTGCGCTTTGCTTCGGCGTGGGGATGGAAGAACTAAAAACCTGTTAAAGCATCTTTCGGAAGTGTTGCAGGAGGTTGAATCTTTTGGTGAGGCCTCGGGCAGCCTTCGATCGGTCCTTTTTGGGTAACCAAACCCTTAACACATTGCTTTCATAGAGATAAGCAATGTTTTCCTCATCGACTTCACGCTCCAGTTTGATCGTTTTGTGAATATTGCGTTTGCCGTAGAGCCGTGTTGATGTGTAAGTCCTTGAAACTAAATAGGAAGAAGCATAAATATTCAAAATGCCCTGGTTGTAATTGATGTGAATATCATCTTTGATAAAGCCAGGCAGTACCGCGATGACTAAATACGTTTTACTGTTCTCTCGCAGGGTCACTTTTTCGGTTTTTTCTTTGCGCGGGAATAGGTTAAAAAAATTCCCCGGACGCCAAGACGGTGAAGGGGCAATGGACACAGTGTTCATGGGCGTACTCCCGGGAACGCATTCCCATCTGGCTTACGGCAGCTCGTATTTTTAGTAGAGAAATAGACCACAAAACTACCCCTTTATTCTTTTCGCTCGATGATGAACGGAGTTGAGGTCGACGGTGGCGTTCATATTAAGATCAAGAAATTACGACGTTTTTTCTTCAACAGCTTCTTTTATATTAGATAGCTTTTTAGAAAACCCCAAGAGGCAATTTTTGCCACCATCGCTAGCTATTATAGCCATGACTTGCATAGAATGGCGATATTTGTTATAGCTGACTCTTGAGCTTCTCGGTCTAATAGTAAAAATGTTTGGAAAGGAACTTAAAAAAATGGCTGAAGTACTGAAAAATAATCAGGAAGTTTTCGATTCATCCTCGTTAGCGACCGATGCCTCTTTTAGAAAAAACGCCCCCGCATCCAACGATGATGCGCCCCCTGAGTTTATCAAACCAAAGAAGTATCTTTGTTTTGCGGACGCTCATAAATTTGCAAAATCGTTAAATTTTAAAACACGTAAAGAGTGGCGTTTATATGTAAAAGGTGGAATCACCGATCGTCCCCCAAAACCAGAAAATATCCCAGCTCATCCAGACGGAATCTATCGTTTGAAAGGCTGGCAAGGTTGGAAGTTCTGGCTCGGAACTGCTAACCAAGGCCTTAATCAGGCACAGAAAACTCATTCTACTCACTAAGGTTTTTAGGAAGATGCTAGCCCAGTTGCGAGAATCTGATGCCTTGACCAGCGGCGTTTTCTTCTTGTTGTAGATATCGATCAAACCGCGACGCTATCAACCTGGCAAGAAGTCGTCCTAAAATCGGGCTCAGTTCAAACCCGCCTGTATCCAGACTGAGAAGGCCCTCCGCTGCAAGTGATTCCAGACTTCGCACATCTTCCTTAAAATAGTCAACAGCGTCTCGCGCGAGACGCTTGTTCATTTCCTGCCAATCAATTTTTCCATAGCAGTAAATTTCGTGGATAAACTCTTGGCGAATCAAGTCATCTGCAGAAAGTTTGAGCCCCTTGTGAANNGTCCAATGCCGCAAGCCAGTCTCCGGTATTTTTTTCGTTTTGCCAAAAAAAGCCTGGGACCTGACTGACAGCCGAAGGCCCAATCCCAAGAATCGCGAGGGCCTTACCCGTCGTCATACCCTGGAAGTTGCGTCTGAGCGTTTTGTTGGTGGAGGCTTCCGCTAGCAGTTCATCGCGCTTGGCAAAGTGATCGAGACCGATGAACTCATAGCCCCCCTGGGTAAAGGCATTCAATGCGGTCAGAAATAAGCTCACATTTTCGCTTTCGGAGGGCAGATGCTCGCGTCCGAAAGATTTTTGCCATTTGAAAATCTCAGGAATCAAAGCCAGTCTATAATAAGCAATGCGGTCGGGAGACAGCTTGAGCGTATAGCTAAGAGTCTCTTGCATCGATGCGAGCGTTTGAAAGGGTAAACCATAGATCAGGTCAAAATTGATCGAGCTAAAACCCAAACTCCGACACTGAGCCAGAGTTTCAGCCACCATCGCATAAGGCTGTATGCGATTGATGGCTGCTTGAACTTTTGGTGAAAAATCTTGCACACCCAAAGAGACTCGGTTGCAGCCACCTTTGCGCAGCGCTTCCAAGTGTTGGTAGGTCGTGACACGGGGATCGATCTCCACCGCAATTTCAGCATCTTCAGAAATTTCGAAAGACGCGTTAAGCGCGTCAAAAATTCTCAGCAATTGCTCCGGGCTGAGAAAGGTCGGTGTCCCACCTCCAAAATGAATTTGCTCGACGCGCTTACCCGGCAAGGCTCGCGCGTAGAAAGCTATTTCTTGGAGTAGACCTGTGATGAGCGTCTCGCGAGGATCGTGCTTTTTTTGCTTGAGCTCGGGATAGATTTCTTTGTTGCAAGCGCAGTAAAAGCAAAGCTGCTGACAAAACGGAATATGCAGGTACAGAGAGATCGGGTTCTGTGTGCTGTTTAAATTAGTGAGCGCTTCCAAAACATTTTGAAGGGGAAAATGATCCTGCCAGTACGGCACTGCTGGATAGGAAGTATGTCGGGGCAGATTTAATTTTGCATATTTTAAGTAAGTTGCAATTTCTGTATCTGTAAGATGGAAGTTCATCAAAAAGCCCGTGGATTAAAGTAAGATGCAATTTTTTTATCGTAAGGTCGATCACAGAGGATCTCGGCTAGTAACTTAGCACTGCCGTGCGCCCAACTGAAGCCATGACCTGTGTATCCCGAACAGGTGAAAAGCCTATAACCGATGGGCCCGATAAATGGAAATCCGGTCTGCGAAGCGGCCATAATGCCAGTCCAGGAATACTCCCATCGTAGCTCTTCATCAATCGAATAGTGTTTGCGCACGAAGTCTAAAAGTCCGGCTTCGATCTCGTGATTGCGGTCGAGTTGGTAAGTCCCATATTCCCTTCCGCTTACCCGATTACGCCAGCCACCGATCATCAAGCGGTTATCTTCCGTCACCAGAGCATAGATATAGCCATGATCAAAACTATGCGGGGCGCGTATACCGAAGCGATGACGCAAAGTTTGCGAACAGAGGATCTGACCCTTGAACGGCTCGATGAGTTTGCGTTCGCGGAAATATTGGTTCACGAGCGGTGAATAAGCGTTGGTGGCCAGTACAGCGCTGGTGAAACGGCGCTCCCCTTGTGAGGTGCGCACGATAGCGTGTTCGCTATCTTCGCTGACATCGAGCACAGCGACCGGGGAATAATATTTGACGCCCTGTTTTAAGAGATAGGATAGCAGACCATTGCGGAATTGTACGGGATGCGCGTTTGCTGATCCTGACTCATAGCGTGCACCGCATACGTGCCGCAAACCGCGGGCGTGCAAAGCCTCAGCCTCGATAAAGTCGCTCTGGAAGCCTAACTCATTCAAGAGACGCACAGACTCTTGGATTTCACGCCTTTCTACTGCGTCGATCGCAATGACATAATACCCGTCGCGTCGGTAGCCGCAATTTAACTTGAGCTCGTGAATGGNNACGGCAATGCCCTCGCAGGCGTCGATTGAAAAACGCCAAATGGCACGTGCCATCTCGCGGCCATGCAGAGCCTGGAGAGCCGGCATCGATTCCACAGTCCCGTGGATGATATGACCACAGTTGCGTGCCGAAGCCATCTCGTCAGGATCTTTGTCTATAATCGTGATGTCCCGCATACCAAAACGCTGTAACCAATAAGCGACAGATAATCCCGAAAAGCCGGAACCAATGATGACGACATCCCCGTCTTGGACGCTGCCCTTCTGACCTTTCATTAACGGAAACTCTAACCAATACGGTCGTTCTTGCATAATGTCTCTCTCGTCAGATTTTACTGCGTTCACAATCACTCTTCTTGTGCAGGACTACAGGCAAAATAATTACCATCCACCGCAAAATAACCTTTCAATAAAGGAAAATCTGTCAGAGAAAAACCTTTACGACCTTGCAACCAGTCGCAGGCAAATTTACGACAGACCTGCGGGCGTACGGCGTAGATGCCGCAGCCGCTGTCGCTGAGAAAACGACAAGCCTGTCCAGCAGGTTTGGCGATATCTTCACCGGTATCATAGCGTGTTGTATAACCAGGTTGGGATTCGATTCTTAAGTAGGTGCAGCAGGCTGTACATGTCCTACAGCTTCGCAATGTCTTCAAGCTGGGGCCCTCGCAAAAAGACGATCAGCTAGCTGTGGGTCAGAATTTATAGTTCCATAAAACCTGCGCAACGCCTAGCGTGTAAGCCGTCTTCCCCCGTGTTCCTGTCCCGTTGGCTTTGAGAAAGTTATCGGACTGGTAGGCGACACCCACCGTGTGTTGAGCGTTAATATCCCAGTCGATTTCAGGCCAGGTCCAAAGATTGTAAGACCAGCGATCATTCATCGTGGCACCATCCGCAAAATTGCGGTACTTGGTCATCTGGAGAACAGCTGGAATACCGATGCTGAGCGATTTGACGGGTTTTATACCAGCGTTGAGAATCAGCAGGTGCTCAAACCAGGGGTTAGCAGCACTCCCTCCAGCAGAGGTGTAGCCGCTTTTTTTAAAGATAAAGAACGAAGGTGCGTACGCAAAGCTGCCCTCAAAGAACGGGTTGAACTCTCGGGCTATAGTAAAATACGGTCGAAATACTGTGATCATCCCCTGATTGATCTTGGAAGGAGTGCTGCCCGAACTTGCAAGCGTCGGAGTATAGAGACGTCCTTGAAAAGAGAAGGCCGACTTTTTGTCGGTGCTCTGCCAGATTTTAGCAATTTTGAGACGAAAAAACCCATCCTGCCAGGCGAAGCNNCGAGTTCCAAAGTATTTTCTGTGTGGTACTCCCCAGTCGCCGGGGTAAAAGACGGACGAATTTCGAAAAGATGAGCGGGTGGAATCGCTGTGGGTGGGGCTAGGACTTCCACCTTTTCTCCATCAAGATCTTCAACCGTACCCTTATGTTCTCCCTCATCCGAAGGCATGGGTGCCGGTTTTAGGGGGGCAGCCCATCCATTAAGGCTTATTGAACTCAAGCTTAGGATCGCTAGCAGTTTTCTAAGACTCGTCGTCGCTAATAACATCTGTTCCCTCTTTTTTATATGACTGATTGCGTGCTCCATACATCTCTTGAATCGTTGCGATGTCTCCAAGACTTAGGCGATTGTTGTAACCGGAGTGAAAGCAGTAATTCATGATGGAATTCCGATCAAAGTTTCCAACTTTCACATCGCCCTTATGACCTTGAATCTCTTTGCGACAGTCGCTGTCCCGATCTGCCCGATTGTGCTCATGCGCAATGCCCAGAGCATGACCAAATTCATGTAGGGCAACAGTCTCGATGCAAAATCTTTGGCCATGTTTAGGTCGACATTTTTTGTTCCATTCACGGAATTCAAAATTGAGACGCATCCCGTTGCGGACACCGTCGATCCTATTGCCAAGTGCGAGTGTGTGCGGTACGGCATCTTCGACCAGGATCCGGATGTTGGGTGTTTCCGTCTCGCTGCAAGCTTTCCACCCCGTGAGTGCAATGTTTGCATACGCAACCCATCCCGCATGCAAGCGCTTTTCCACCCATTGTCTTTGAACCTCATCTTCGGGCTTCGGATTCTCCCAGCAGACGCTTACTGAGTTAGTTGTCCACAGATGTCGTGAGTCAAAATAACCCTTCGTTTGTGCGCTGCTTCGCGATTGAGGTCTGCAAGCGCTTACACAACAGAACCCCATACTCAGTGCCAATAAGACCACTCTTTTCATATTTAACTCTTTACTATTTTTTTAAAGATGGAGATTAATTATGATTTTGTCAAATTGAAATGTGGGATGAGGAGATAAAGGGACACGTGACTGGACCCAATCTCAAGTGTCACCTGAGATTGGGTCCAGTCACGTGTCCCGAATGGCGCTTCCTTAAGACATAGCGATTTCGAATGATACTACGTAGGNNCATGAACACAGTGAATGGGTAGTCGAGAGATCGCCTGTTAGCGCTTATGTAACATTATTCATGCAAGGTTTAACTTAAGGAAGCGCCATTCTCAAGTGTCCCCTTATCTCACAAAGAAGGGTATTTATTTTGTATATACGTTTGCATGTCGCTGAGAAGCGTACCGCCAGTGGACATTATAGTATTGTTCATAATGATTAATTCATAGACCGTGGTTCCGGCTGTGAGAAAGTCGACGTTCGTGGGTGAATTAGGCACTGTGACATAAGCGCTGCTGGCTTGCGAATAGAACTTAGCACCCGCGCTGACACCACCGATGCCTATGCCGTTATTGCTAAGTGCCGGTATGCTTCCACCGGTTGTACCGGATGATTGGGAAGATTGCGATCCTGCGGAAGACTGAAAACCAATTTCAAGATAACCACCGCTGCTATATTGGAAGAGAGATCCAATGAGAGCATTAGCGCTAATGGGGGCACTGGTATATTGGTTCCACCCAGAAGCATAGGCCGTCAGAGTCACATAGCCACCACTGATGACAATATTGAGTCCCGATGTCGCATTCCCCTGTGCATAGAGAACCTGCGGAGTCGTGATATCATTCCCAGTTTGGAAGACCATAACAAAAGACCTTTGGGAAATACCTCCGGAGACATTGTCAATGCAAGTATTGGAGTTGATGTTGAACATCGACATGCCGTCAAAAATAATACCTATATTCGAAGATTGAAAGACCGGTATTTGGCCAGACGTCGTTTGAAAGGCATTGATGGGGTGGGTGCAAGTCGCTGTTGCTAGGTCTGCCCAGTTGGTTACAAGATTATTGCTAAACGTTAAGCTTTGAGGAACGTTGAACCAGGCCAGAAGGTTTGGAGGTGTGTAGCTGTTCTCATTGACAATAGTGATAGAAGCATTAGCTGCTGTCGAACTTACCGCATAGTTGGAACTCGAACTGAGATCGAGTTGCAGGGTCTTATTGCTTGCGGCACCTGTATCGTCGAGCAGAGTCACAGGAATATAGGCCGATGCGTAGCCTGCGGGTATGGTGACGGAACCAGACAAAGCGCTATAGTCGGTGCCGGAGACTGCTGTGCTTGAGGAGTCAACGGTGTAATTAATGGTTAGCGCACTTGCGGTCGGGCTACGAAGTGTTACTTTGAAAGCTTTAGGAACGCTTCCTGACTGCTCGTTGGTGACAGAAAGTCCTGTCGCAGCGATCGAAGCGACGTTTTGGGTTTCCTTTGTGAAAAGGAAATTGTGATGGCCTTCGACTTGCAAGGCCGTGAGAGCCGTATTGTAGTAGTAAAATTCGAGCATGGTTCCACCGTATTGACACGGCTGACTATTCAAGCACGTTGAACTTGATATATTACTGATTACAGTGCTATTTGCCAAAAGTGTCGAACCGATGCAACCGCCGAGACAATTCTCGGATCCGGCTCCGGTTAAACTTTTGGCGCCCGTAGAACTTCCTACGAGCGAGCCTGATTTATAAGCCGCAATTGTTCCAGCGCTTGAAGAGAATACTAAAGTAAAAATATAATAAGTGTTGGTTTGCACAGCCGAGCTGACATAGACAGGTCCCCACGTCGTCCCTGATGTTTGCCAACCGTTTGCATAGATATTGCCACTCTGAATATAGATGCTTAATCCGTAGGTACTGGTGCCTTGGGCGTAAAGAATCTGCGTTCTCGTGACATCGGAGCCGGTAACAAAAGCAATGGTTATCGTTTTGCCGGTATAAGGGCCGCCCGAGTTTATATTGGTAGCAGATGCAATGGTCATGTGGTCGCCAGTCCCATTCATGACGACGGTACTGGACGTTGGTAGCACTGGACTAGCACCCGTTCCTAGAGATGGCTCTGATCCCCCGCTTTGGGTTGCGTTATTAGAATTCCCTGATAAATCGGTCCACTGGNNCTGGGATATCGAACCGCTCGAACTTACGATCGAAGTCGCATCGTAGTGAATCTGAAGATTCGTCGTCGGTGGTTCCGCATCCAAACTGTTTGTAAGCGTGATGAGCGGATTGAGCGCGTAAGAAAAATAATTGCCGTTTTCGAAGTTAAATTGCAAGGCTTGCGTAAAGTTTGGTGCTGTGTTTCCCGCTGGCAGAGTTACGGCCACAGTAGCAGAAGTTTGGGTACTGGCTAAAGTCAGGACTCCGGACGCTCCCGCATAAGGTGACGTATAATTTGTCCCCGCAACGGCGTTGCCTGTAATAGAGTAATTTACGTTTAAAGGTGTGGATGAGGGTTGGGTCACTCTTTCGACCTTAAACGAAACGCTCTGCGAAGCCTGATTCGTGTCGACGGAAGTGCTTACGGGCGTGACGGTCAGAATATNNGTCGATAATCGAGCTAATCGCTATCGAGACCCCTGTGCCGTTGGTAATGGGGGAAGATAGCTGTGTTACCACTTGAGCATAAATCAGATCGCCGCTATTTGTTGTGGACTCAAAAGTTGTGACCTGACCAACACTAGTATTAAAGGAATTGCCAGTCGGATCGAGGGTGCCACCGGAAAGCACTTCATAAGTCTGCGAGTTCAGAGTAAAAGAAACGAGCTTTATGACGCAATTGGTATCATCCTTGTAGAGCTCAATAGAGCCATTCCAAACGTCGATCGTGGCACTATAGCCTGAGGAGCAGCCTGTCACTTTGAGGCTGACGTTGCTCAATGCCAAGGTAAGATCAAAGGCGGAATCAAGTTTAAGAGTCTCCTCCCCGTAGGTGTCGACACGGATATCGACAGG
>PLEQ01000032.1 GCA_003136475.1 Deltaproteobacteria bacterium | reverse complement strand
ATCAAGAGCATAGTGCAGTTGTCCGAGTATTCTTAGGTCAATTTTAATCTTTCCTTTTGAATTATCTATAAATGAAAAATCTGTTGCATATTTTGCAATTTCTTCAGCAAAAAAATGTAATTTCTTAATGTCATTTTCTTTTAAAAATTGTATTTTTAGTTGCATTATTTGATTTGTACCACACAAATTTAAAAATTTATTATTCTCTATAAAAAACTTTTTATTTTTCATAAAATTATTTTCAGATATTATAAATAACGAGTGAAATACTAAACAAAAAGCATCTTTTTTCTTTTCATATTTAATTTCAAGAGTTCTAACCCATGATTCTGGTGAAGCTTCAGCAATATAAATCTTCATCAACGTTCTCCATCGACTATTTATTTGCATAATAACTTCTTTTATATCATTCAACTTTACACTCATAATATTAGAATTTAAAAGAATAGGTACATCTTTCCTATGTTCTTCCAAATGATGATATGTAAATTCAAGAACTTTTCTTTCTATTGCTAATGATTTTCGATGCTGACATGTACTACAAAGTATAAAATTACAAAAAAATGCTTTAGATAAAATTGTTCCATGAATTTTACATGTAGAAAATTCTATAAAGTTAAAACAACGATTCATTAATTCACCAATTTTTTTAAAGTCTGGTGTAATATCCTTATTGTTTTCATTGCGTTCTTCTTTCATCTTAAAATTTTTCGAATTAATAGCATCCTCATCCAAAGCATCCTCATGACATTCATTTAATCTCTTATCGTTTTGTAATTCTCCATTCTTTCCTAAAAGAACATGAGCCTTTATTTTTTTATTCCAAACAAACGATTCTTTTGTAATAAGATCTTCACAGCAACCACAAATGTTATTTTTTTTGTTTTTATAAATAGTTTTTTCTTTATTAATAACGTTTTTCATTTATATCTCTCATGTATTATATTATATATTATNNGCTTGAAACTGTGACTAACTATTTTATTTTTTTTTACTAAAACTACTTCATCAAATATCACGGAGGCCCCCTCAAAGGAATCAAAGAAGACTCCGAGCGATAAAACCCACCGTTCCCCTTTCTTACCTTTTTCTTTTGACGTGTAGAAAAGTCAGGCTTCTTGAATTGAATTTCCTGTCGTTGATATTCTTCCTCCTTCTGCTTACTTTCCAAAATTTGAGGATCAATCTTTTCAAAATCTGAGGAAATATCTAGTTTTTCCTCTTCACAATGAGAGTAATCAGCTGAATCTTTCTTTTCTTCTTTGGAAAGATCAGACGAATAAACCGCCTCCTCTTCTTGAAAAACTTCAGCATTTTCTTGACCTCTTACTGGCATCTTCTGATATTTTTGAGCCACAAAGTTCCAAAGATAGAATTCTTCCTTGAGTACATTCATACANNTCAGAAAGATCAGCCTTTTCTGCATCAACCATCTTTTTTTCTTTTCGAATCTTATTGAAGTTTCCCCCATAACTTATAAGACGCCGCCCTCTTAAGGCATTGTGCAGAGTCTCAATAACCTTAGGATCTGCCTCATAAAACCCGTCTTCATTCTTAAAAAGATATGAGGATGGTTTGGTTGCATACTTAGCTACTTCCCCAATAAGAACCACCAACTCTTCTTTTGTCTTTGTCCTAGCTCTCTGAACATTTACCTGAGTAATCCGATCATCTCGCATGGACTGTCTCCAAAGCTCGACCAATCTCTCATGGGTAAGATAAATCCCACTACTTCTATAAAAATAATCACGAGGCACCATAAAAATAGCATGAAAATGAGGATGATAGTCATCTCTGTCCTTATTATAGGTGATCTCAAGAGACTTAAAAGAAGCCCTCATAGGCCTCTTCACATCCTTAAGTTCTATCAACCTTTTCCATGCTGCATTCATCTGATCAAGGGTCTTACTTAGATTTTCACCTTTCTCGTTCACAACGGTAAAAGTTACAAAAATTGCCACATCTGTTGAGTATTTTTTGAGGTGTTCATTGGCAAGGTTCATGATTTGTCTTCGAACAACGAGAGATTTTCTCCATTGGCACAGGACACAAAGACGACATTTACAAAAGAAGGCTTTTTTCAGTATTTTACCATGTTCCACAACATCACAAGCCAACATCACTAAGTGACTTCCGCATCCTGCCATTCTCTTTTGAAAATGCTCTAACCCAGGAATATGGCCATAAGTCCCCATGACTCCGTCAGAACAGCCTCTACTCTTGTTCCACGGCCTTAGTTTTCCACCTGGTGTTAAGTCAATGATGGTCTCGAAGAAAAATTCTTGTTGACTCTTGTGATTTTTGGTCTTATTTTTCATAAAGAGAGGGTCCTTTGTGGTTTTTTAGGCTTGAACACCGAAAAGATACAAAGAACTCCCTCCCACAATCAAGTCCTAATTTTTTCCCCCCATTCATTTTCCCCTATCAACGACCCTCCAAGAGCAAGTATAGATGTCATTTTTTTCTCATGGATTTTTTCAAAAAAACACTCTTTTAGGCCAGGCGTACACTGGATAAAATACCTGTTTTTCCAAATCGCTGTTGTTTCTATATAATCAAGATAAATAGTGCTCCGCCGTCTCGGTCCTCCCCCCCTCTTTTCTGTCTTCTCCATTTCAAACCCCTCTCCAAATTTCCATTTCAATCCCCAGCGCCCTCTCTGATCACAGATTAAGGGGGGCTCATTGCCGCCCCCCTAACCCCCGCTAGAATATTTTTAACAAGAATGGTGTCTGGAATTTGTGGAGAGACTCGGATATCATGAGAGTACAGTACAGGCGGGAACGCCGATGACTGTACAAGAACGGTGCCCTCAAGTTTATGGAATCCTTTCAGGTCTTGAGGGTCACTCTCTTACAAATTCCATCCCGATCATCAGGCCCGTCTCGTTATCAAAGTAAAGACACCTATCCTTTTGAACAGCTCTCTTTTAGGTTTCATGGTCTGCGGTGCTTGCACCAAAGAGCCGTTGCTGAAGGCAACATGTAAGCGCGCATGGTGATCTTTTGAGAAGCCCCCCATGACAACTTTCTGAATCCAGTTTTCTTTTGTCTGAGAAACCCCGTTAATAACGCCCGTGGCCGTAAAGCACGAGCTGACTGTCAAGTCCGCATAAGTGCGCATCCTCACGGATGATGGTTTTGGCCCTCGCAAGCGAGGACCAGGTTTTTTTATTTTACCCACCAGGGGCACAACCTTCCCAAGGCTTGGTTGAAACTATATCCATGTCATCACACCCCACTAGTGAATGCAATTGGAGTCGTATATTTGCCCTCAGAGAGCATGGAGTTATTTTTTATTGGCGGGAAACTGTCAAAATCTTTTCCGCATCTGTAGCGCATGA
>PLEQ01000330.1 GCA_003136475.1 Deltaproteobacteria bacterium | reverse complement strand
CACCTAAAAAGTGTAAATTATGGAAATAACAAAATTGATTAAAGGGCGTAAGGGACAAAAGGGCAGACAAGTCAAGTACGACATTACCCTTAAACGTAGGGTAGCTAAAGAATATCTTGAAGGCAATTTAAGCACTCCTCAGATCGGGGCAATATTCAACATTCCCCATGTCTATGTTCTACGTTGGGCGAAACAATTTTCTTCCGAACTTGCAGAGGATATAATTAATTCGTCTATGACAAATGAGGAACAAAAGGATTTCGAGTTACTCAAAAAGCAGAATGAGGCATTAAAGAAAAAGCTCGAGCATGAGCAAATGCGCAACTTTGCATTAGAGACCATGGTAGATCTGGCTAAATCAGAGCTGGGCATTGATCTAAGAAAAAACTCTGGTGCCAAACAGCCGAAAGAGTAATAACTTATTACCCGCAGACAGGCATTGGTAAAATCTGCGGGCTGTTTGGCAAAACAAGACAAGCCTGGTATGTGCAGCAATGGTCGGATGAAGATGATACACTCCGCGACAGTGTTGTACTCAAAAGTGTAAAAGAAATAAGGGAACAGATGCCCCGCCTTGGCACCCGTAAACTATATCACATGCTTACAGAAACTTTGCAGGAGCATAAGATAAAAATAGGCAGGGACAAGCTCTTTGATTTGTTGGAGGAATATGGAATGCTGGTCAGGCGCCGTAAAAGGAAGAAGGTCAGTACAACTGATTCAAACCACCCGTTCAGGAAGTATCCTAACCTGGTCAGGGAGCTGCAGGTAGTACGCCCAAACCAGCTGTGGGTAAGCGATATAACCTATATCCGCCTCATTGATGAGTTTTGTTATTTAAGCCTCATTACTGATGCCTGTTCCCGCAGGATAGTAGGTTATTGCCTTTATCCCACGCTGCAAAAAGAAGGTCCGGTTGCAGCATTGAAAATGGCATTAAGCGGTTTGCCCGCTACAACTGCAGATGGTCTGATCCATCATTCAGACAGAGGAAGGCAATATTGCTGCGATGCTTATGTAAATGTGCTGGTGGAACGAAAGGTAATAATCAGTATGACCGAGAAAGGTGACCCGTATGAAAATGCGCTTGCAGAAAGAGTTAATAGAACAATGAAAGAGGAATTCTTACTGGACAAGGGATTTGGTAGTTTTGAGCTCGCCTCAGCAGCGGTCAGCAAAGCAGTGGATACTTATAACACACAGCGGCCACATGCCAGTTGTAATTACCAGACCCCTGATCAGGCTCATCAACAACAAGGTCTTTTACCGATGAGATGGAAGAAAAGAAAGAAAAAAGAATTAATTATCGCATAATTTATGTATTAATATGACGAACAACACCTATGCCTGCCGGCGGCTCCTCCTTTTTGAATGATGCTTTTNNAAAAGCATCATTCAAAAAGGAGGTCAGAAACCCAAAAATTACATAAATTTGATTGTAACTATAAATCAGGATTACCAGAAAACAGTGTAAACAAATTACAGGACTAACAAAATGGCAGTAAACAAAAATCAGGATTATCTAACCAACGTGTAAACCTATTTCAGTTTGTATGTTTGAAAAAACAATGGCTTCGAGAAAGTAATTTTATTACAAAATCTCAAAGCCATGTTCAATAAAGCAACTAAAATTAATGACTTTACCGGACATAATATTTATGTCGGTATAGATACTCACTTTAAAAGCTGGATGGTAAGCATTTATAGTGATGAGTTTGAACTGAAGACTTTTAGCCAGGAGCCGTCCGTGGAACAGCTAACTGGATATTTGCAGAAACATTACCCTGGCGCAAATTATAAACTTGCTTACGAGGCAGGTTTCTGCGGTTTCTGGATCCAACGGGCCTTCGCACAAAAAAATATTGATTGTGCAGTGGTTCATGCTGGAGATGTTCCAACCAGTGATAAGGAAAAAAGGCGCAAAGGTGACAAAGTGGATAGTCGTAAAATAGCAAGAGGATTAAGGAATAAAGAACTTAATGCTGTGTTTATCCCTGATGAGCAACAGGAAGCAGATAGGCAGCTTCTGCGCAGCAGAGCTAAAATTACCAGGGATATTACTGCCGTAAAGAACCGGATTAAAGCCTTTTTAAAAGTTAGGGGGATAATGATACCTGAGGAATATGGAGATGGCAGATGGAGTAGTAAATTTATTGATTGGGTTGGCGCATTGGTATTTTCCCATCAAAGCAATAAAGTTGCTTTATCAGCACTCAAGGCTGAGTTGGATTTTTTGATGAACCAGCAAAAGCAGTTACTCAAAGAGATAGCCAACCTATCTAAAACGGAACATTATGCTAATAATATGAGGTTATTAAAAACCATCCCTTCAATAGGCTCTTTATCTGCTATGGTCCTCTTGACAGAGATAGGCGATATAAGAAGATTTAAGAAACCAGAGTATTTGTTTAGCTATTGTGGTATTACTCCTAATTGTCATGATAGTGGAGAAAAGGAACGAATTGGCAGAGTAAGTAAGCGAGGAAATAATACTTTGAAAAACATACTTATTGAATGTTCCTGGACTGCAGTTAAAAAGGATCCTGCATTATTGCAATACTATAAACAACAGTTACCCAAAATGAAACCAAGTAAGGCAATAATAAAAGTCACAAGGAAATTGGTCAATAGAATAAGATATGTTTTAGTCCACCAACAGGAATATGTAATCGGTATTGTAGAATAGTTTTTAGTTTTCAAGTGATAGGGTTAAGACTCTTTATTAAAACTCAGGTTTGCAAATAAACGCTTTCTCGTCCTTGTGGCTCCCTTTGTGATGACCACTCATTTCAGTTTGCGATTTGCACCCTGTAATAAAACGCCTTAACATACGTGCCGCACCTATCCTGTCTGCTCAGAGAAGGTTGTTTTTATAGTAGCTAACCCTAATGAAGTAAAATATTTATGTGAAGGAAGCCTTGTTTTTCAACATAGA
>PLEQ01000223.1:1978-4813 GCA_003136475.1 Deltaproteobacteria bacterium | reverse complement strand
TATCGGTCCTAATGAAAGCCCATAAGTCTTTGGGGTATACTAACTGTCTAACCAGAGAAGCCCCTTTCTATGCCTTATACCCATCGATAATCAAGAATAATGGTTTAAAACATAACTCTGAAGAGGATAGCTACCTCACTTCCATTCGATTGTTAGATAGCCCCTCAAACCCCCTAGGAATGCAGAATTCGATAGTAAGTACTATGCCTACAATATGGGACGCTGCATATGCCAGTAAAATCTATCTAGAGCATGGCATTATAAGAGTTCCTACTCATGATGTTTTGGTGGGTTCTTTCGGAAAGATGACAGGACTAGTAGGACTTAGACTGGGGTACATAGCTACCAACAATGATGCCCTATCTAAAGTGATCTCGGAAAATATTACCTCGGAATACGCTGGATTATCCATACCCAGTACCGAGCTTTTATTAAAAGTCTCAAAAGTTTTAGATTGGGATAAATTCCAGAAAACTGCTAAAAGTAAGTTGGATAGTAATAAAGAAGAATGGCNNAAAGCTAATATAGTTTATATGTCGGGCACTCAGTGCGGAGTTTTGGGTGGGGATAACTTTGGAAGATTCAATCTAGCTCAAGATCCCGAAGTAATAAAACAAGCCGTACAAACAATAATTAAGCTCGATACTATCTAATCCAAACAGCCAAATTCAGTGTCTTCTTCTGAGTTTTCGGTTTCTTCTTTTAAATCTTTTTCTTTTTCTTTGTCCGAATGCTTAGTTAAATGATGGAAATATTTGGCCAATTCTTCCTCGTCCATGCCGATTGTGTGATTTTTCATATTATAAACTCCTGTATATTTCGAAAAGGCTATGTTTTAATCTTGATTTTGGGGAAATCCCTTCTATCGGACTTAAAATGGATTCGTACTTTTTGATGACATCCATAGCTTGCTCTTCGGTTAGATTGTGGATGGTTTCTTCGTCAACTTCAATCTCAATATAGTAATCCGGCGACAACATTTTTTCAGTCATGACGCTATAATACGCCAAAGTAGCATCTGAAAACTTGTAAACATGGCACTCTTTCATTATGGAATGGGTAAACTCAAATCCCGTAGATTTAATGAATCTCAAAATCTCTTCTGGAGGNNTTGGAAATGTTTACCATTGATGTCTGGATAATTAGACCTTCTAAATCTCATAAATACGTTTTTGATTGCTGGATTTTCAAAAAACATGTCCGGCCCTTCTCCGTGTACGAATTCTTCCAGACCT
Source organism: Deltaproteobacteria bacterium (assembly GCA_003136475.1). GTDB lineage: Bacteria > Bdellovibrionota_B > Oligoflexia > Oligoflexales > Bog-1112 > BOG-1112. The sequence continues at coordinate 3,578 of PLEQ01000223.1, read as the reverse complement.
GATAGTTTGGATGCTATGCTTTTGAATTTAAATAAATCCAAGGCCGTAGATAAATATTTAGTTTCAAATTCGGTTCCGGGTTCCAATTTCTTTGATTTCATGAATCGGTTTTCCTGATTTCTTTTAAAATATCGTCTTTTTTGGATTCTGCATACAGCTCAAATCTTTGGGAAAAAGACATCCCAGCACTATGAACTCTTTCTATTTTAGACCATTGCAAGCCATTTGCCAAGTCATCTTTTAAGAATTCTTGCATTCTTTTGTCTTCTATGTCTAGAAATTCTTTCCACAATCGCTTCTCAATTGCTAAGATTTTCGTACTTTCCTCAATCTTATCAATAGTTTCTGGGGGTACTACCATATCCATTCCGCTTAAGAAACCACAAACCTTACACATTTTAATATCTTTTACGCCCTCATCTGTNNCTATGGGGGCCTTTACATAAGTTTTCTTTAGATGCTTCTAAAACTCTAGAACCCTTATATTGTCGGTAAACCTTATAAACCGCTGACAATATTATGGTTAAACCGAACAATAAGAACCCCAACAAAACAAATAGTATTTTTTCTAACATTCCATTCCTCTCCTAAAATTTTATCGGCCAGACCTAATTCTACAGATTGTTGAGCAGTTAAGTAGGTATCATGATCCAAAAGCCTTTGTAATCTGGCCAATGTAAAATGTGGTTGTTTTTCCTTAATTCTTTCCAAATAAAGCTTTTCCATCCACCTATCAAGACGGTCGCCCTCTTTTGCCACTTTTTGAAATGTTTTGGAGTGATTTACAGAACCCCGAGTCCCGTAGTGTAACATTTGCGTAGCATTCGCAGTCATAATCCTAGAATCAGCACTTTGCAAGATCATCGATCCGGCGCTCATCGCGTGCCCACGAACTTCGATGGTAATATGAGATTCAGACTTTTTTATAGAATCTATAATAGCTGCGCAGTGGTATTCGTCGCCACCTAAATTGTTCATGATAATAGTAATTGGGTCTTTAGATAGATGATTTAATATTTCCAAGTTTTTGATAGTTCTTTCGGCCATTGCATAATCCGTGCCAGACTCACCTTCATCTGTAGAATGAGTTTCAGAGCCCATATAAATAGTCCTAGTAGGAACATAGATCTTATAATCGTGGAATAAAGAGATGTCTTGTATGTCTTTTTTGGCCATGTTTTATTTTCCTTCTTCCGCGTTCTTAAATCCACTTTTTATTGCAGTCCTAAACTCTCGTAATATAAAGTCTCTCTCTGGTGTGAAATAGTTACTTTCGAGTATATCAAGAGTATCTTCCAAAGTAAAGCCGTNNAGGGATCTACGCCTTCAATTAAAACCTTTTTAATCCATCCTGGAAGCCTCGCAAGCCTTGGGTCACCATCTATTGGAGGGGATTGTACGCGGGGTTTAGGCATAAGATCTGGCCATCTCATAAGCCAACCTCTAAGTTCCTTTAAAGATACTGGACCTCTAAAATATAAGAGTTTCTGAATGTTCCCATTATCTCTTATAGCACCAGCTAATCTAATAGAACGGCTGGGATTTTTAGTGTTTTGGTCAATTATTGGCATGATGGCCATAATCCAGCCAATAATTTCTG
>PLEQ01000223.1:1643-1945 GCA_003136475.1 Deltaproteobacteria bacterium | reverse complement strand
AATTCTAAAAGGAAATTACGATATTTATAGACATTCTCGTCTTTTCTAAATCCTTTGATGGGATTCAAAGAGCATAATATCATCCTGGATGAATCTATATATTCTATAGGCCTAGAAGGATCGGTAGGAACCATTGCTAAGGTATTATCGTTCAGAACGGTTTCCAGTGGAAAACTATGATAACTATAGGCGTTATGATGTAAGCATAAGCTTTCGCCAGGACGAAACATCAAGTTAAGAATTTTTTTAGAATCCTCGTGCATGGGATTTTACTCATTTCCATCATGCAACTTTTTATAGGA
>PLEQ01000223.1:0-1622 GCA_003136475.1 Deltaproteobacteria bacterium | reverse complement strand
TTAACCTGTCTAGTAGTTCCATCTTCACCGTCTTTTTCACTTGGTACGTATTCAGTAACTTCTTCGGTAACCAATTGTAGTGAGCCATTTTCCAATAGTTTAACCCATCTACTGGAAGATCCAAAAAGTTCCATAGACAAAGATTTCAACTGTTCTTTTAATTCTCTATTTATCACACTAAACTCTTTCCGCAAGTGCAATCTGAACAAACAGATGAATCACTCGCTTTGATGGTTTCTAATACAATATCACTGTCTTCTCTAAAACACAAGACTAAAACTTTATTTTCAGAAAATCGAGTTTTCAGGGTTTCCTGAAGATCGTAAACATCACTTTCAGAGAATTGTTCCCCTTTGAGCTTCACAACTAACGTGTCACCGGGACTTAAATTGATTTTGTTTACTTCAACTTCTTTCAATGTAACTTCGTTCATTTATTCTCCTTTTTAAGTCCGTCCATTTGTTTCTTTTCTTTTAAGGCATTTACGGCAATTTGGAAATTCACATCGTAATCCACAAACTTCCCCTTATCATACCCTACATAAAATTCTTTGCCAATACCCTTTACGTAACGCCCTTTACGAACCGTACATTTAGTCCTGTGGTTTTCGATGTCGGTTTCCATTTCGATAAATACGGTAGCCTTGGTAGCCAACATTTTAGCGCCCTTGATTCTAATATCGTAAGGGGTTTCTCCGTCATCTTTCTTGATCTGTGCCAAAACTACTNNATAAACATTCTTAATATCATCCAAGTATTGACAGAACTTCTCTTGGGCCTGATACTGATTTAATTTTGAATTGTTCTTAGAACTGGAAACGTTCTGATAGTAATCTATGATTACGGCATCAAAAATCTCATTGTTTTTCAATAGGTTATCAAATATCGCCTTAATGCCTTCCGTGGTGACGGTTAAGCCCGTAATCATATTTCCATTATCATCAAAATCATTGTTTCCTATTACGGTGAGCCAGCCATCCTTAGCCAACATGGGCATNNATTAAGTAAACTCGTTGTGGTTGGTATAAGAAAAACCTTTAATCAAGGCTGTGATCCTATTGAATACGTCTTCTGAGGCTTCCTCATTACTTATGACTAAAACTCTGCCCTTTTTACCAGTCTGAGGGTTCTTTTGCATCATTACCGACATACAGGCATTGGCTAGTAGAGTAGTTTTGCCCTGCCCGGTTGGAGCGCCGATAACTATACAATTCTTTCTAAAGAAAGGCACAGAACCCGCGAAGGCATTGCAGATAAATTTCATTGGTTTTTGAGCTGCAGCTATATATTCCGCATTCGACTTTCGAAGTTGATCTATCTGATTTAAAGACATGGTGCCAAGATTAACGGAAGCAGCTATTTTAAGTTCTTCCTCGTTTCGTTGGGATTCTTTGTACNNGAATCGCTTCTTTCATGTCTTTTTGGAAGATTTCTTTTACGTTAGACATATTTTACGTCTCCAAATAGACCTTTTAGTTGTTCTTCGGTGTATCCCAGAAGGATTGCTGCTTCTCTATCTATAACCGTAGGCTCTTGTGGCAATTGATCTTCCGGCTCGTATTCTACTGCATCGTCTGGGACTTCTTTATACTGTACATTCTCGTTATAGTATTCTTCTGGCTC